>DEIC01000038.1 GCA_002352285.1 Alphaproteobacteria bacterium UBA2784
CTCTTAATCAGCGGGTCGGAGGTTCGAATCCTCCATCACCCACCAAATTCCAAATGTCCATACCGGAGACATCATGTGGCGGATCGCGCTCGCATGAGCAGCCGTAGTCAGTTCCCCCTCTTCGCCTGGTTGTGCTGACACTGTGGGAATCCTCCCATAAGCTCCCGGCGCCCTCGAGATTGGGGCGGGTCAGGGGAGTTCATCACATGCGTGCCGCACTTGTCGCTTTGGCGTTTCTGACAATCGCATTTGTGCCTTCAGCATCCGCTCTGATGCTGCGCACGCCTGTGGTGGAAGAGCTGAATGTGGAATGCAAGATCGTTAGCGCGCAAATGCATACGATCAGGCTGAAGATGCGGTGGCTTGGGCCCGGCACTGATTCCTACGAGTTCAAATTCACGAACGCACAGGGACAGCATCTGCGCTTCTATGAGTCAGTCTCCGCGATGGGCGAGGGCACATTTCCGCTGCCAGCGGGTAACTATGTCCTGACGGTTTCAATTGTTGGGCGCTCCGATCCCAATAACCCGGTTCTCCTTCCTGGCACCGGTCAGTCAGTCTACAGGGACATCGTTGTACTGACACCTGTCTCGACGAATGGCCGCGGCACGGGTTGCCGGTTCGCTCTCTGAGCGCAGCGGCGTTCAAACCGACCGCGAGTATTGCGCGGTGGCGGTATAGGCGTCGAAGGCCTGCGCCACCAGGCGGCAGAAGGGGCGCATCGGTTCGGGGATGAAGAGCTGATCGCCCTCGATCACCACCAGGCCGTCGGCAGCGAGCGGCGCAAGCGCGGCGCGTTCTGCTGCAAAGGCACTGCGCCCACCGAAGTCAGCAAGATCGATTTTGAAATCACACATCAGGCGTTCGATGATGCGGGCGCGCAGGCGGTCATCATCTGAGAGCCTGTGCCCGCGCACGATGGGCAATACGCCCGTGTCAACCGCGCGGCGCCAGCCGGGCACGGCGGGATCGTTCTGCGCATAGCCCTGCGGCAGGGCCGAAATGGCGCTGGGGCCAAGGCCGATCAGCGCATCCGTGCGGCTGGCGACATAGCCCTGAAAATTGCGGTGGAGCGTTCCCGCGCGCGCGGCCAGCGCCATGGGATCGCCGGCCTTTGCAAAATGATCCATGCCGATGGCTTCATAGCCCTGCGCGGTGAGGAAGGCCTTTGCCTCTGCCGCCATGTCAAAGCGCGCGGCGGCGCCGGGCAATTCGTCCACCGCGATGGCGCGCTGGCGGCTTTTGAACCATGGCACATGCGCATAGCCAAAGAGCGCCACGCGATCCGGCGCGAGGGTGACGGCGCGCGACAGCGTTTCCATCAAATCGCCGTGCGTCTGGCCGGGCAGACCATACATCAGATCGAAACTGATGGCGGTGATGCCTGCGCTGCGCAATTCATCAACCGCGCGCGCCACCTGTTCAAAGGGCTGTACGCGGCCGATCATCTCCTGCACGTGCGGGGAAAAGGTCTGCACACCCAGCGAAGCGCGGTTGACGCCGGCCGCCGCATAGGCGCGGATCTGGTCGCGCGTCAGGCTGCGCGGATCCATTTCGATGGCGTGGGAAAATGGCGGCTTGAGCGCAAAGGCGCTGCCAAGTGCTGCCATGATCGCATCAAACAATTGCGGCGAAAGCACATTGGGCGTGCCGCCGCCCCAATGAATTTCGGCTACCTGCTTTGCACGCGTGCGGGAAGAGACAAGCGCGATTTCTTTCAGCAGGGTTGCCGCATAGGCCTCTGCGTCGCCCGCATGCTCGGCGCTGGTGTTGCAGCCGCAATACCAGCAGATGCGCTTGCAATAAGGCACATGGATATAGAGGGCGAGGGCGGCATCGGGCGCAAGGGCGCCCAGCCATTGCGCGTAACGTGCACCATCAACGCCGCCGCCAAAATGCGGGGCGCTGGGATAGCTCGTGTAACGCGGAGCCTGCTTTTCCGCATAGGGCAAAAGACGCGCATCCATCGCCTGCTTTTGCGGCAGGATGGCATGCGCGCCTTTGATTTTGGTCAAGGGCGGCGTGAGGGACTAACCCTTCACGCACAACACCTGACGCAATGTGTGGACAATCTCCACCAGATCGGCCTGTGCGGCCATTACGGCATCAATGTCCTTGTAGGCCATCGGCGTCTCGTCGATGACGCCTGCGTCCTTGCGGCACTCGACACCTTCTGTCGCGCGCACGTGGTCATCCACTGTAAAGCGGCGGTTTGCCTCACTCCGGCTCATGGCGCGGCCCGCGCCGTGGCTGCATGTGCAGAACGATTCGGGATTGCCCTTGCCGCGAACGATGTAACTGCGCGCACCCATCGAGCCGGGAATGATACCGAGTTCGCCCAACCCGGCGCGCACGGCACCCTTGCGCGTGACATGTACGCGCTTGCCGAAATGCTCTTCCAGCGCGACGTAGTTGTGATGGCAGTTCACGGCGGTGTGGCGCGTGGCAAAGCCTGGCCAGTGCCGCTCCAGCACCTGCAGCACAAGCTCCATCATCGTCTCGCGGTTTGCCCGCGCATAGGCCTGCGCCCATGACACGGCGCGCACATAGGACACATAGCCCTCACTGCCCTCCGCGAAATAGGCAAGGTCCTCGTCGGGCAGGTTGATGAACCACCGGCGCATCTCGTGCTTCGCACGCTCGACAAAATAAGTGCCGAAGCGATTGCCCACGCCACGCGAGCCGGAGTGCAGCATCACCCACAGCGAACCCTTCTCATCGAGGCAAAGCTCGATGAAGTGATTGCCGGTGCCCAGCGTGCCGAGATGGCCCAGCCCGCGCGGGTGCGTGGCCTTGGGGTCGCGCTCGATGATCGCCTTGTAGCCATCCTCCAGCACTGCCCAGCGCTTTGCCGCAGCCTCCGGCGGATCACCGGCCCACGCGCCCTTGTCGTTGCGCCCGCCATGGTCGGTGCGGCCGTGGGGAACTGCCGCCTCAATTTCGGTGCGCAGCGAAAGCAGGCTGTCAGGCAGATGCTCTGCGCGGATGCTGGTCTCGACTGCCATCATGCCGCAGCCGATATCGACACCCACGGCCGCAGGCACAATGGCGCCATGAGTTGCGATAACAGAGCCCACCGTTGCACCCATGCCCCAATGCACGTCAGGCATGACGGCCACATGCGAATGAATAAAGGGCAGCGACGCCACATTGCGCAGCTGCGCCAAGGCAGATTCCTCCACTGGCACGCCGCGCGTCCACGCCTTGATGGGCACACGGCCACCCTCAATGTAATTCCAGTTCTGTGTCTCGGCCTTGGTCATGGCCATTCTCCATTATCATTCATCCATCAATCATTTGGGCCCGGCGTCCGTCTTCTCAGGCAACAAAAAACCCCGCCAGGCCATTGCCGGGAGGGGTTTTCGCAGACTCCAGCTCAGATCAAGCCAATGTCAGCGTTTCTCCTCCCGCACGCGCGCGTCATCGCGCTGGCAGCGTTCATTGGCTGCGGCGCAATTGGCGGCTTTCCTGGCGGCGGATGGGTAACGCATGACACTCCTCAATTTCAGGCGCGGCAGTTAGCACAGGTGATGGCGGATGGAAAGCGGATTACTTGCACAAACACCAAGCTGACAAACGACAATGGCAATTCAGCCACACAGCCGTTCACTGCACCCGGTGCAAACGCCAGCGCGGGTCGAAGTCCACGTCGTCGGTCGGGAAGGTCATCCACGCCACATCACCGTCGCAGGTATATTCGTATTGCGCATTCTGCATGTAGCCCTGAAACGGCTGTGTGACGGGCGACATGTCGGGCAGCGTGACGGTGGACTTGAATTGTACGCCCAGTGCCTTCGGACACCACGCCATCCTGTCGCCGGAGGCCGACCAGATACCCTGATCGGTGCCGTCGACTTCCACCATGATCTTGATGTCCATGCCGGCGTTCTCGGTAATGCCGCTGAAGAAGAAGTTCGAGAATTCGACGAAGACGGTTCCTTCCTTGTTGAAGGTGACGAAAATGTCGCCGCCCAGTGTCAGATCGCGCATCTCGCCTGTCATGTAGATCGTCATCAGGCTCATGTGCATGGAGGGGTCAACCTTCCAGCGGCCGACAAGGCATTGCTCGATCTCATCCGCCTGAACCAGACAGGTTTTGGGGCAGGGCGACATATTGATGCCCGAAAGCGTGAACTGGGTGCGGTCGTTTTCGACCGGCATGGACGCAACAACAAATGATTCATCGCCCTCACAGCCGGGCGAGATCTGGTCGGGGAACGGCCCCCAGCCGCCGGTCGACTCCAAGGGGCGCGCCGCAAAAAGCGGCGGCTTGGCGGCTTTCGTCGCCGTCATGTACTGGCCGCGCTCAAACCTGACAACGCGCCGCATCACCGTGAAAGGCTGCGTCAGGAATTCGCGGTCGCCCGTGTCGCTGTAGACGACAGTCGAGGTGAATACCGGGTGCACGCCCAGCGGCTTTCCGTGCGGATCGATGATGTTGCCGTCGACATAGTCCTGCGCGAACTCCTGAAAGCGTTCTTCGCCTACAGTCTTGCGCAGCGAGGCCTGCTGTGCCTGTTCGTCACCCGAGTCCGCGCCCGATGGAAGACCGTCCAGCATGGACCAGAACAGCGCCGGATCCTTGCCCCACAACCATGTGAAAAAGACGCCCGTCTCGTAGGACATCTGCGTCAGCGGCACCGATTCCGAATTTTTGTCGAAGTCCTGATAGATCAGTGCGGAGGTGGCGGTATTGGGGAATACCGTGCTGGCCATGAAGTCAGCCGAACCCTCAACCCACCATTTCGTTGTGGTGGAGTGGTGGGCGTAAGAGGCGCTCCAGTTCCATGCCTGCACGCAATGAAAGGCTTCGTGCGCCATCGTGAAGAGGAAATTGGAGTGCACGTCTGCCGGAGGCGCCTTTTCAATCTCGCTCAAATAGACGTTGATCACGCACTCATGATGCATCGTATCCGTGTCGGCGCTGGCGAAGGCTTTGACTGGCGCCTGAAATTCAGGACTGTGCAGAATGATGGTCACGTTGCGCCAGCCCAGCGTTCCGCGAAATCCTGCCCATGTCTGGAAGGCCTTCACGACGGCCTCTTCGGCTTCGGGATCATAAAGTGCCAACAGGCCGGGGTCGGTGGCGGCATCGCGGATCGTGCGGATGTGTGGCGCGAAATTGCCAAGCGTCAGTTGCTGGCGATGCATTTCCACACAGGAGAATGAGGCCGGCATATCAGTTGCCGCGCGCATTTTCTCGCCATTGCAGTCGGTGAAGATGTCGTCGGCCTGCGCGTCGGGCGCAATAAAACCGGCTGCGGCTGCAACAGCAGCAGCCATGAGCGTTAATCCGAAACGCATGGAACCCTCCCCAAAGGCGTTGCGCCTACGATACAGCCCCGGACTTGATGGCCGTCAAGGGTGCGCGCGGTCCCAGCTTGACCAAGATCATGGTGCAGTGCGGCGGCAATTATGACATTTTGCTCACAACATCTTGCGGCGAGGGCCGATTCAAATGAACACGATGAATGTGATGACATCACGTTTTCTCCAGTCCTGTGCGTTTGCCGCTCTGGCGGGGTTGGCGGGGCTGGCCGCGCCTGTGCTGGCGGAAGAAGGCGAGGGCGAAAAATGGGTTTTCTCAGGGGACGCCCGTCTGCGCTATGAGAACGTGGATCAAGACGGTTTTGCAGACGAAGCCCAGGCACTGACATTGCGGGTGCGCGCAGGTGTGACGACGCCGACCTGGCACGGCTTTCAGTTTCTGGTTGAGGGTGAGGCGATTGCGGCCCTCTCGACCGAGTACAACAGCACGGCCAATGGAAAAGTCTGGCTGCCCATCGTCGCGGACGGCGAAACCATCGAGCTGAACCGTGCGCAGATCACCTACAAGGGGATCGAGGGCACGACCCTGACACTGGGCCGCCAGCGCATCACGCTGGGCAATCAGCGCTTCATCGGCAATGTCGGCTGGCGCCAGAATGAGCAGACGTTTGATGCGTTCCGTGTCGATACGAAGTTCACGGGCGTAACGCTGACCTATGCCTATGTCGATACGGTGCAGCGTGTGTTCGGCAATGAGAGCCCGAACGGCGAGTTCGAGAGCGACAGCCACCTGGTCTATGCCGACATTGCTGCGGGCGATTTCGGAAACATCACGCCCTATCTCTATGCGCTTGACCTTGAAGAGGCGCCCACCCAGTCAACGCTGACTTTCGGAGCGCGCTGGAGCGGTTCGTGGGGCCTTGATGATGAAACCAAACTGACACTTGCCGCAGATCTCGCCCGCCAGAGCGACTATGGCGGCAATCCGTTATCGGTTGATCTGGGGTATGGCGCCTTTGATGCGGAGATCAAGAACGGGCCCTACGCATTCTTTGCCGGGGTGGAGTGGCTGGATGGCGATGGGCTCATCGGCTTCTCGACGCCGCTGGCCACACTCTTCAAGTTCAATGGCTGGGCAGACGCCTTCCTGAACACGCCAACGATCGGCCTGACTGATTTCTATGCGGGTGCGACGGCCAACTTTGCCGACATTGGCGAAGGGCTTGATCTGTCGCTGACACTGAAAATCCATGATTTCAGTGATGCGGACCGCGACATCTCGTTCGGCAGCGAGGTTGATCTTCTGGCGGCGCTGAAATGGGACTGCGGCATGGCGCTGGAGGCGCGCTATGCGAGCTATGACCGGGATGATGCTGGCCCCGCCTCTCGCGACAAGGTCTGGCTGTCGCTCTCATACGCTTTCTAAGAGCGGCCATATTGCATGGACCCAAACCTCTCCCCGCGCTTTTGCGGGGAGAGGTGGGACCGCTCTTGCGGTCCCGGTGAGGGGCAGGCTAATTCCCCCTCACGAGATTTGCAGAATTGCAAATCTCTGCTCTCCCCAAGGGGAGAGCGAAAGACAAGAGTGAGGTTGCCATCCAGATTGGATGACATATCCGGGCCATGAGATCAAAACACGCACACATAATCGGGCTTGGCGGCGTTGGCATGAGTGCGACGGCGCTTTTGCTGCGCGACATGGGCTATCGCATTACCGGTTCGGATGCCGAGCTTTATGAGCCGGTGAAGGGGCTATTGGCGCGCGAGGGGATTTCATGTGCGCACGGATTTTCGGCGGCAAACATCAAGGGTGTGCCCGACCTGGTTGTTCTGGGACGCAATGCCAAACTTGATCCAGCCATCAATGACGAAGTGCGCCACGCGCTGTCTATGGGCACGCGCGTTCGATCCTTCCCGGAGATCATTGGCGAGGCGTCGCAAGGCAGGCATGTGATCGTCGCGGCGGGCAGCTTTGGCAAATCAACGACTGCGGCGATGATGTCGAGCTTCCTGCGCCATGCGGGAACAAAGCCCGGCTGGTTTGTGGGTGCGCTTGCCAAGAATCTGCCGCGCACGGCAGAGCTTGGACACGATGCGCCCTTTATCGTTGAGGGCGATGAGTACCCCACCGCGCATGGCGATCCGCGGCCCAAGTTCATGCATTACCATCCGCGCGACGTGCTGCTGACCAGCGTGGTGCATGATCACGTCAATGTCTATCCGACGTTTGAATCATACAAGCATGCCTTCGCCGATCTGGTGGCATTGATGCCGCCAGACGGCCTGTTAGTGGCCTGTGCAGACGAGCCGGAAGCGCGCGCCATGGCGCGAGCGCGGTCGGGCGCGATTACTTATGGGCTGGATGAAGGCGATGTGCGTGCGATTGACATTGCCTATGGCGCGCCGACGCATTTCACGCTGGTGCGGGGTCGGGAGGAACTGGGCCGCTTTGCCACCTCACAACTGGGCCGCCACAATATTGAAAACATCGCGGGTGTAGCGGCGCTGCTGCTGGCGCGCAACCTTATCAGTGTTGAAGCGCTGGCGCCGGCAATCGCGGCGTTTGACGGTGTGCGGCGGCGGCTTGACATCATCGCGCCGGATTCGTCGGTGCCGGTGATCGAGGGCTTCGGTTCTTCGGAGGAAAAGGCGCGCTCGGCGATCGATGCGATGCTGCTGCACTTCACCGCGCGGCGGCTTGCTGTTTTCTTTGAGCCGCATACGTTCAGCTGGCGCAACAGGGCGGCGCTTGCGTGGTATGACCGCGTGTTTGCCGGGGCAGGGCACGTGTTCATTGCTCCGCCAGAGCAGCAGGGTGCGGCGACGCATGATCAGCTGAGCCATGACGAGATCATTGCGCGCGTGCGCGCCGCGGGCGTATCTGCAAGCGCACTTGATCCTTCTCAGGTTGATGGTGCGCTTGATCAGCTGAAAGCTGATGATGCGGTTCTGGTTCTGACGTCGGGCGCGATGGGCGGGGCGATTGAACCCATCGCGCAGGGAATAACGGCGCGCTTTCCCAAGCGTGGATTATGAGAACCAGCTGACGGCAAAAGCGCCAGGTGCAAGCAGGGTTGCCGTCCAGACCGCGCACGCCGCCCAGCTTGCCGCCTGATAGCGCAGCGCATCCATTCTGAAGATGCCGCACACCAGCGGCACGGACGCGCGCATCGGTCCCAGGAACTGGCCAAGAAACACGCCGGTAAATCCATAGCGCTTGAGGAAGCGTTCGCCGCGCGGCTCAAGGTCAGGGTAATTGCGCAGGGGCCAGAACCTGAACACGCCCAGGCCAAAGCGTGCGCCCAGCCAATAGCTGAACCAGTTGCCAAGGCCGGCGCCAATGGTGGCGGCAAGCCAGAGCGGCCAGAAATCGAGTGTGCCTGCGCCCACAAGGCCGCCAATGCCAACCAGCACAACGGTTGCCGGGAAGATGAGCGAGATTACGGCAACAGACTCGCCAAACGCGAACAGAAACAGGAACGGCGGCGCCCAGTCGTGGTTGGCCTCAACAAACTTCAACCCCTGATCGACCCATTCACCGATGGTTTCAAACATGGTCGCTCCTCAACGGGCAAGCCGGGCGTGATCGCGCTTTGACCATGCAAAGACGATGTCGCGATCCGGGCGGGCCATCTTCTGGTTCTTTCCATCATAGTCACAGCGCGAGAGCAAATCGCGGATCAGGTTGAGGCGCGCGGTCTTCTTGTCGTCGGCCCGAACGATCACCCAGGGGCAGTCGGGGTGGCTGGTAGCAGGCAGCATCTCATCGCGCGCCTGCGAATAGGCGTCGAATTTTGCTACCGCCTTCTGGTCGATAGGCGAGATTTTCCACTGCTTGAGCGGATCTCTGCGGCGCTCAGCCATCCGCTTTTTCTGCTCCTTGCGGCTGATGTCGAGATAGTACTTGATGAGGTGGATGCCGGAATGGCGCAGCATCGCCTCGAACACCGGCACGTCTTTCAGGAATGCAGCTGTTTCCTCTTTCGTGCAGAACCCCATGACAGGCTCAACGCCTGCCCGGTTGTACCAGGAGCGGTTAAAGATCACGAACTCGCCCGCGGCCGGCAAATGCGGCACGAAACGCTGGAAATACCATTGCGTCACTTCCCGGTCGGATGGTTTCGACAGCGCCACAATGCGCGTTTCGCGCGGGCTCATGTGTTCGGTCAGGCGTTTGATCGTACCGTCTTTGCCTGCGCCATCACGCCCTTCGATAATGACGAGGATGCGCTTGTTTTGCGCAATCAGGTCACGCTGAAAGCGTACCAGCTCAATCTGCAACTCGCGCAGGGCGTCTTCGTATCCGTTCTTGTCGGCCATCATGCATTCTCTTGAAGCGGGCGCAGAAAGGAAAACGGCCCGCGATGGTTTGCCACCGCAGGCCGTTTCCCGATTCACCAGGTGCGGTGCGGATCAGTTACCACCGCCGCCGCCACCGCCACCGCCGCCACCACCGCCACCACCGCCGGGGCCGTTCGGCGAGGGCTGGTGCTGCTGGCCGCCCAGATCATTCAGGATGTTCGGGATGTTCAGGTTGCCCTGCCAGGGCTCCTGATAACCCTGCTGGCCCGAACCGATCAGTCCGTCGATCACGGCGTCGCCGGTGAGGCAGAAACTGTTCTGCGGCGCACCAACATTGCCGCCTTCCACAGGGGCGCACTGGCCGCCCGTCATGTTGGTGTCTTTGTCACCGATGGTGGCAACGCAATTGCCCGTTTCGCAGTTGATCACGCCATTGCCCTGCGCATCGACAATGCCGGAGGCAATCGTGCCGCGGAAGCCCAGCGTGGCCGACGGCGTCTCGACCGCAACACCGGTTTCATCCATCTGGCCCGACGCAAAGCGGAACGCACCAACAACGATGTCGATGTTGTTCACGTCGCCGGTGCCGCCGGTGTAAACAAACTCGTCGATGACGATTTCCGAGTTCTCGCCAATCGTGACCATTGAGTTGTCGAGAAAGTTCACGGCGACACCCGACTGCGGGCCGGTTTTGATCGTGTCATTCACGTTGACAGGATCGCCGTTCGACAGCGTCACGGTCGTGCCGCTCTCGGACGTTCCTTCCGCCAGACCCGTCACCGGGCGCACATCACCCGCCGTGCCCGGCTCTGCCATCGCAGGCCCCGAAACACCCAGCAGCGCTACGCTTGCAGCAGCTGCCAACCAGACTGACTTCCTCATGATGTCCTCGTTGCCCCTCGACAAACATCGCACGACCGGGCGCAGCCCTTTTGTGGGGCGGCCCTCGCGGATTCGACTTCGGCGACAATCTAACAAGCCGCTCTGCCAATGCGAAGCGCTCATCTGTTCATGTTGGCGTCAAATTTGGCGGGAAATCTCTTTTGCTTTCGTGATTTGGCGCACGGATTTGTGCAGCCATGGCCACTACTTGACAGATAGTTTCATCAGAAACTAAATACCGGCCCCACTGTGACGCTGGTTAACGGGAGCGACCATGGCCGACCTCTTTGAAAATCCGATGGGAACCGACGGGTTCGAATTCGTTGAATATACCGCGCCGGATACGGCTGCCCTGGGCCGTCTGTTCGAACAGATGGGTTGCCGCGCTGTGGGGCGTCACCGCTCCAAGAACGTCACGCTCTATCGGCAGGGAGATGTGAACTTCATCGTCAATGCCGAACCCGACAGCCACGGCGCGCGCTTTGCCGCTGCGCATGGGCCGTCGGCCTGCGCCATGGGCTTCCGCGTGAAGGATGCGGCCTTTGCCTATCGCCGCGCCATCGAACTCGGCGCGAAGCCGGTGAAGACCGCCATCGGACCGATGGAGCTCAACATCCCCGCCATCGAAGGCATTGGCGGCAGCATCATCTATCTGGTTGACCGTTACGGTGCGAGCTCGATCTATGACGTTGACTTTACGCCCACCGATCCGGCCAAGGGCTTTCAGCATGGTGGTGCGGGGCTGGTTGAGATCGATCACGTCACGCACAATGTCTATCGCGGCAACATGGATCTTTGGGCGGGCTTTTACGAGAAGCTCTTCAACTTCCGGGAAATCCGCTACTTCGACATCGAAGGCAAGCTGACCGGCCTGAAGAGCCGCGCCATGACCAGCCCGTGCGGCAAAATCCGCATCCCGATCAATGAAAGCTCTGACGACAAGTCGCAGATCGCCGAGTATCTGCACGAGTACAAGGGCGAGGGCATCCAGCACATCGCGCTTTCAACCAACAACATCTATGAAACGGTCGAAATGCTGCGCAAGGCGGGCGTTGCCTTCCAGAATACGACTGAGACCTATTTCGAACTGGTGGAAAAACGCATCCCTGGCCATGGCGAGGATCTGGCGCGTCTGAAAGCCAACCAGATCCTGATCGACGGCGCGCCCGAAGACTCCGGCCTGCTGCTCCAGATTTTCACGCAGAATGCGATTGGCCCGATCTTCTTCGAGATCATCCAGCGCAAGGGCAATCAGGGTTTTGGCGAGGGCAATTTCCGCGCGCTGTTTGAGTCGATTGAGCTGGACCAGATCCGCCGCGGCGTTCTCAAACCCGCCGCCAACGGTTGATTGCGTCATGGCCAGCCGCAAATGGATCCAGTTTCCCAAGGTGGAAGGTGTCGCCTCGCGTCAGGCGCATGCCGATCTTCCGCCCAACACATTTGAGCGCGAGATGGGGCAAGAGGGGTTCTTTGGCCCCTCCGTTCAACTCCATCACGTCAATCCGCCGACAGGATGGGTTGAGTTTACCGGCCCGTTGCGGCCGCGCGCGTTCGACCTTAACCGGCTCAACGATGCGCAGGCCTCACCCTGGGCAGCGCCTGTGGTGTTGCGCAATCGCGCGTGTCAGGTGCGGTTCTGGCGCCTGGGTGCGCCGATGCCTGCGCTGGCGCGCAATGCGGATGGCGATCAGCTGCTCTTCATCCATGCGGGCACAGGCGATCTTTTCACCGACTGGGGCCATCTGGCGTTCGAAGCGGGCGACTATATCGTCATTCCGCGTGGCGGCATGTGGCGCCTTTCGCCTGCAGGCAGCGCCGATGTGCTGATGGTGGAGGCAACCGGCTCTCACTATCACCTGCCGGAAAAGGGCATCATGGGGCCGCATGCGATCTTTGATCCGGCGATGCTGGATACGCCTGCGATCAACGATCTCTTCCGGGCGCAGCAGGGCGCGCATGAAACGCGCGTTGAGATCAAGCGGCAGGATCACGTGTCGATTGCGACCTATCCCTTCAACCCGCTGGATGCGGTGGGCTGGCATGGCGATCTTGCGCCGGTGCGCATCAATGTGCGCCACATCCGCCCGCTGATGAGCCACCGCTATCACGTGCCGCCCTCGGCGCACACGACGTTTGTGGCCGACCGCTTTGTGGTTTGCACATTTGCGCCGCGCCCGTTTGAAAGCGATGAGGGTGCGCTGAAGGTTCCCTTCTTCCACAACAATGACGATTACGACGAAGTCCTCTTCTATCACGCGGGCGACTTCTTCAGCCGCGACAACATCAAGGCGGGGATGATGACGTTCCACCCGGCGGGCTTCACGCATGGGCCGCATCCCAAGGCGCTGAAGAATGCGTTTGTGCAGCCCAAACCTGCGACGGACGAGTACGCGGTGATGATCGATACGCGCGATCCGCTGGAGGTGGGGGAGGGTGCTGCGCGCGCTGAAAACACCGCCTATGTGGACAGCTGGAAGGCGCGCTGACGATGGATCCCGTTGATGGCAAACTCGAAGCCGACTTCGCGGCGTTCAGCGAACACTGGCGGCCAAAGATCATCGCCTCTCTGAACGGTCAGGAAGTGAAGCTGGTCAAGGCCGAGGGAATTTTCCCCTGGCACCGCCATGAGGACGCGGACGAAATGTTTCTCGTATGGCGCGGAAGGTTCCGCGTCGAATTCCGTGATCGCATCGTCGATATGGGGCCGGGAGAATATTGTGTTGTCCCTCGCGGCGTGGAGCACCGGACGGCTGCCGATGCAGTCGCCGAAGTGCTGATTTTTGAGCCTGGTGGTGTCCTCAACACGGGCGATGCAGCGACATCAGCCTTCACTGCGCCGACGGGAGTGCGCCTGAAATGAAGCTGGCTTCACTTAAGAATGGCCGCGACGGGCGGTTGGTGGTCGTCTCGCGCGATCTTGAGCGTTATGTGGCAGCCGATGCAGTCGCGCCCACCCTGCAGGCAGCAATGGACGACTGGGCGCGCATTGCGCCGCGCCTGCAGGAATTGTCGGACCGTCTGAATGCGGGTGCGATCCTTGATGCGCTGCCGTTTGATCCGGCCCAATGTGCAGCGCCCTTGCCACGCGCCTATCAGTGGGCGGATGGCTCGGCCTACGTGGTTCATGTGGAACTGGTGCGCAAGGCGCGTGGCGCGGAGATGCCCCAAAGCTTCTGGACGGATCCGCTGATGTATCAGGGCGGCTCTGACAGTTTCATCGGGCCGCGCGATGACATTCTGGCGGTCGATGAGGCGCACGGCATTGACCTTGAGGCGGAAGTGGCCGTCATCACGGGTGATGTGCCGATGGGCATTGATGCCGGAAAGGCGCTGGATCATGTGCGCCTGTTGATGCTGGTGAACGATGTCAGCCTGCGCAATCTGATCCCCAAGGAGCTTGAGAAGGGGTTCGGCTTTTTCCAGTCAAAGCCGGCGACCGCGTTCTCGCCGGTGGCGGTGACGCCGGATGAGCTGGGCGATGCCTGGGCCGGTGGCAAAGTTCATCTGCCGCTTCATGCCGAAGTGAACGGCAAGTTTCTGGGCAATCCCAATGCGGGCGACGAGATGACATTTCATTTCGGCCAGCTGATCGCCCACGCCGCCCGCACGCGCGAGCTGGAGGCTGGCTCCATCATCGGCTCCGGCACGGTTTCAAACCGTGATCGCGCCAAGGGTTCGTGCTGTCTTGCCGAAGTGCGCATGCTGGAGACGATTGCCAACGGCAAGCCGACCACACCATTTCTTTCTTTCGGTGATCGCGTGCGGATCGACATGAAGGATCGCGCAGGCGCGTCGATCTTTGGCGCGATTGACCAGCGCGTTACGAAATATGCGGGGCCGACATGAGCGCGACCGAATTCGCCCTTTACACCTTTGGTCCGTCATCGGCGGCCTATCGCGCGCGCATTGCGCTCAATCTCAAGGGGCTGTCGCCGGAGTTCCGCTCCATCCATCTTGTGAAGGATGGCGGGGCACAGCACACCGCAGCCTACAAGCAGGTCAACCCGCAGGGCCTTATCCCGACATTGCTGCATGAGGGCCACGCAATTGGCCAGTCGCTGGCGATCATCGAATATCTTGACGAGAAATTTCCCGAGCCGCCGCTTCTGCCGCCAGATCCCTATGGCCGCGCGCGGGTGCGGCAACTGGCCTATATGGTGGCGTGCGACATTCATCCGATCAACAATCTTCGGGTGCGGCAATATCTGACTGCGACGCTGAAGGCCGATCAGGCCCAGAGCGAGGCCTGGTATGCGCACTGGATCACGCTTGGCTTTGCGGCGATGGAGGCGATGGTCTCTGGCGCGGCAGAGACCGGCAAATTCCTGCACGGTGATGCTCCCACGCTGGCCGATATCTGCCTTGTGCCGCAGATGGCCAATGCGCGGCGCTTCAAGGTGCCGGTCGATGCATTCCCCGCGCTGGTGCGCATTGATGAATCGGCGCGCGCGCTGCCTGCCTTTGCCAAGGCTGCTCCCGAAAACCAGCAGGACTGAACGATGGGTGCGGGCGGGCAGGCGGAACTTGATCTGGAGCGGTTTCTTCCCTACCGCCTTTCCGTTCTGTCAAACACGGTGTCTGCAAAGATTGCGGCGCATTACGAAAAGCGCTTTGGCCTCTCCATTCCGCAATGGCGCGTGATTGCCGTGCTGGGCCGGTTTCCCGGCCTGTCGCAAAATGATGTCGCCGAGCGCACGGCGATGGACAAGGTGCAGGTCAGCCGCGCCGTGACCGCGCTGGTGCGGGCAGGCCGTGTGCGCCGGGTGCGTGATGAAAGCGACGGGCGCGTGGCGCGGCTTGAACTGGCTGCGGCTGGCCATACGATCTTCAACGAAGTCGTGCCCTTTGCGCGCGCGCTGGAGGACAGGCTGCTGGCGGGACTTGGCGGCAATGAACTCGCCGCGCTTGACGCCATGCTGAAGCGCCTTTCGCAGGCGGCTGCGGCGCTCTAGCGATCCATCAGTACAATGACAACAAGCTGGCGTGGCCCGTGCGCGCCCAGCTCCAGCGTCTGCTCAATATCTCCAGAGCGCGACGGGCCGGTGATGAAATTGACAGTTGACGGCATTGCCCGCGCACGTGCGAGTGCCAGCGCGTCATTCAACCCGGGCAAGATCGTTGAGCGGCGGACGAGCGCGAAATGGATGTCGGGCAGAAAGTGCGCCAGCACAGGCGAATTCGCGCCGGAGAAAAACAGGAGCGAGCCGGTTTCGGCAATGGCGGAATCAGCCATTGATACGCCTGCAGGCAGATCGGGCGATGCACCGATGCGCGCCTCGATGCCAGCGCCTGCCCAGTCCAGACTGGCAATTTCCTTCTGCGGTGAGATGGCGATTGGCAGAGACTTTGGCGCGCGTGCGGCGATCTCGCGCATGGCTGCGTAGTCGTCTGGCGCCTCGACAAACTCAGCCAGCGACTCTTTCACCAAGGCTGCAAAGCGCGCGAAGGCCTCTGCGTCACGCTTCGTCGCGATTGCAGGAATGGGTGAAGCAGAGACTGCGTTTGCCGGTGGTACGCTTGACGCACCGTTTCGGGCAAGAGCAGCTAGAATATCGTCGCGGGCGCTCATGGTTTGCGCCTTTGCTGCACGCGGGCGACGAACGAACCGGCAGGAGCCGGCGGCGCGTTGCGGTGCTTGCGCCATTTGGCCATGGGGCCGAAGGGCAGATGCCAGAATGGCCGGGCAAGTTTCATGGCAGCGCGGAACAGTCGCGGATGGCGTGCGGCGAACGCGAAGAGCTTGAGCGCAATCGCGTTGGGCGTCTCTGCTACGCCCTTGCCGAAACCCCGCTCGCGCCAATGGCGCATGATGCGGGTCAGCGGAATTTTCGCTGGGCACACGCTTTCACACCGGCCACAGAAGCTGGAAGCACTCGGCAGATGGTGTGTGGCCGCAATGCCGGAAATCGCTGGCTGGAACGCCGCGCCAATCGGTCCGGGATAGGTGACGCCATAGGCGTGACCGCCGACGGAAGCATAGACCGGGCAGTGATTGAGACAGGCGGCGCAGCGGATGCAGCGCAAGACTTCGCGGGTTTCGGCTCGCATCAGCTGGCTGCGGCCATTATCGACCAGCACGACGTGAAAGGCCTCTGGCCCATCAGCATCGCCAGCCTTGCGCGGGCCGCTGCGCAAACTCGTATAGACTGTCATGCGCTGGCCCGATGCCGAACGCCCCAGCAGGCGAAGTTGCAGCGCCAGATCATCCATCGCGGGCAGTATTTTCTCGATGCCGGCAATGGCGACATGCACGCGCGGATGAGTCATCGACAGATCGGCATTGCCCTCGTTCGTTACAAGACAGACGGTGCCCGTTTCAGCAATGAGCGCATTGGCGCCGGTGATGCCCAGATCGGCAGCAAGGAACTTCTCGCGCAGCACCTGACGCGCCTCGCGCACCAGTGACTTGCGGTCATCTATGTCACGCTTGGGGTCCAAATGCGTATGCGCGGCGCGGAACGATTGTGTCACATCGGCGCGGCTGAGGTGGAAGGCTGGCGCAATGATGTGGCTGGGCGGTTCATCGCGGAGCTGGATGATGTATTCGCCCAGGTCGGTCTCAACCACCTCAAACCCATCGCGGATCAACGGGGCGTTGAGGCCGATTTCCTCCGTCAGCATCGACTTTGATTTGACGATGCGCTTGACGCCCGCCTCACGTGCAATGCGGCTGACGATGGCGATTGCCTCGCTGGCCGAGCGCGCCCAATGGACCTGACCGCCATTGGCGATGACGTTTTTCTCGAATTGCTCAAGGTAATGGGGCAGATGCGCCAAAGCGCGATCCTTGGCGGCAGCAAGGGCGGTGCGCAGCGACTCCAGCTCCGGCAATTCCTGCATTGCGGCCATGCGAAACAGCTGAAAGCCGAGCTTGATGCGCTCGAGCGTCTTCTGCAGCGGCGCATTGGCCAGCGCCTCACGCGTGTTGGCAGGGAATTGGCGCGGGTTCTTGTGAGCGCTCACGATGTTTGTTCCGGCGGAGCCAGAAGCTCTGCAATGTGGCGGAAGGAGAGGTTGCGGCCCTCGCGTTCTGCGATGCCCCTGAGGTGGATCAGGCAGCCAAGATCGCACGCCGTGACCGTTGTTGCGCCCGTAGCGGCCAGCGCATCCAGCTTGTCGCGGCCCATGCGCGCCGACACATCGCCATACTTGATCGAGAACAGGCCGCCAAAGCCGCAACAGGTTTCGGCAGATGGATTATCGAGCGGTTCGTAGCCTGCATCGCGCAACAGCTTGCGCGGTTCAGCTGTTGCCGCCATCTGGCGCAGGGCGGAACAGCTGTCATGCATGGCGATCTTGCCGCTGCCACACGGCTTCATCGCTGCGCCTGCCACATTGACCAGAAACGATGTCAGCTCAAAACATTTGCGGGCAAAGGCAGCAGCGCGCTCTGCCCATTGCGCGTCGTTGGCGAAGATGGCCGGATATTCGATGCGCAGCTGACCACCGCACGACCCCGAAGGCACGATCGCGTAGTCAAACGGTTCAAAGATCTCGATGGTGCGGCGGGCAAGCGCCGCTGCACCCTTGCGGTCGCCGCCATTCCAGTTCGGCTGGCCGCAGCAGGTTTGCTGGGGTGGAACATCCACGGTGAAGCCGCATTGCTCCACAAGCCGCAGGACCGCCTCGCCCGTCTGCGGGCTCAGCGCATCAATCATGCAGGTGGCCATCAGGCCAACGCGCTTTCCTTGTGCGAGACTCACGATCATGCCCCCGGCGCAGGACCGGGATCATGACCTTAAAGACGTGCGCAAGGCAACGCCGCGCGTCAGTCGAAGAGGTTGTCGATGTCGTCTTGCGAGATGGTCGCGGCGGGCGGGGCCGCCTCGGCCATCATCCGGTCCACATCATCCTGCCTGACGCCCTTGCCGTCGCGCGACGGCCCGGACATGAGATGGGCATCAGGACGCGTGTCGGCCGGCCCTTTCAGCTCCCGTGATTGGGTGGCGCCGGGCTCTTCCGGCCACAAACCCATCAGCACCTTCATGCGCTCTTCGAGATAGAGAAGCACGCCAACCACTTTGGCGGTGCGCTGACCGGTAATGTCCTGGAACGAGCAGGCCATGAAAATCTCGGTTGAAGCATTCTCGATTTCATCGAGAGCTGAAGCCTCACCCTTGCGGGCCTGCGCGGCGGCCGCCTGAATGCGCTCTGCTGCGCCAAGAATTTCGCCCGTTGCCTTTTCTGTCGCTGTAACGATAGCAGTAAGTTCTTCTGTGGCGAGGGCGATCTGATTGGCGCCGTCATTCGGCCCAAGCGCAGAGATGTCCTTGCGCGTCTGGGCAATCGCATCTGACATGCCCGTAATTTCGCGGCGCACATGATCCATCTGCAATGCGGCGATGTCGTTCACCATCTCCTGCTTCAGGCGTGCAAGGGCGGCCAGTACCGCTTCGGTGTCGGCGGCGCGCTGGCGGCGTGCATGCTCGGCAAGAAAGAGCCGGCCATTCTCGGCCTGGGAAAGCGCTGCCTCGATGTCATCAAAGACACGCAGGAGCGAGCTCGCGGCGGGCGGGTTCATGGCTCATGCCTTCCGCGTGGCGAGGACGGCCTCGATTTTCGACTGGAGCGTCGCCGCGTTGAACGGCTTGACGATATAATTGTCGACGCCCGCCTTCTTGGCCGCGATCACGTTCTCGGTCTTTGACTCCGCCGTGACCATGATGAAGGGGGTGCCCTTCAGGCGCTCATCCGCCCGCACCTGCTGCAGAAGCTCGTAGCCCGACATCGGCTCCATGTTCCAGTCGGATATGACGAGGCCATAGTCCTTCTGCTTCATGGACGCCAGGGCGTCCTGGCCATGCACGGCTTCTTCCACATCACCGAACCCGATCTGGGCGAGCAGGTTGCGGATGATGCGGCGCATCGTGGCGTAATCGTCAACGACAAGGACTTTCATGGGCCTCTTCTCCGGCAAGCACAGGGCAACCCGCCTTTCTGCGGGCGTCGCACACCCTAATGCGCAGGCTTTTTACGAAAAGTTTCCGGGCTGAACGCGCGCGCCTCGGCTTGCGGGAATGGTTAGGATGTGGTTGACGGGCAGGGCGCAGCTGCGCGCGGGGGCGATTGATGATTGCTATGACGGCCACAGATTGGGGCAGTTCCTCGCTGCGCATCATGGGCGTGGATGCGTCGGGTGCTGTCACGGGCACAAGAGCAGCCGAAGTCGCTCTCGATCAGGCGCAACGCGAGGGATTTGCCAAAGTGTTCCGCCGCGTGGCCGGCGATTGGGTTGACGCCCCTGCCATCATCTGCGGCATGGCTGGATCGCGCGGCGCATGGTTTGAGGCGCCTTATACCATTTGCCCGCTGGCGCTGCCGCCGGATGCGGGGCTGGCGCACGCCTTTGAGATGTGGCCGGGCAAGCGGGGATTGATGATCGGCGGGGCGATGTGCCGGTTGGCGGATGGATCGCCTGAAATCATGCGTGGCGAGGAAACGCAGCTGGCCGGGCTCGTTTCGCGCGGTGTGCGCGATGGCGTGGTCTGCCTGCCGGGCACCCATTCAAAATGGGCGCAGCTTCGGGACGGCACTCTGGACCAATTCCGCACCATGATGACGGGCGATGTGTTCAAGGCCTTGTCGCAGCACACGGTGCTTGCCCGTGCGCTTGAACGGCCCGGCGCGGCGGGCGATGCATTTGATGCAGGCGTCCGGCAAGGACTGGACGGCCAGGACCTGCTCGCGCGGCTTTTCAGCTATCGCGCGCGCGGCATCGTCGATGGCGTGAGAGGCAGTGAGCTTGCTGCGGAACTCTCGGGCCATCTGATCGGTCATGAGATTTATCACATGCGCCAGCACTTTGCCTGTGAGACGCTGATGATCGTGGGCGCGAAAGAACTAGCCATGCGCTATGAACAGGCAGCGGGGCTTGCGGGGATCAGCGCCCGGCTGTTCGATGGTGGCGACATGGCAGTGGCTGGCATGTTGGCCATGGCGCGGCGTGCAGGAATGATCGGTGCAGGAGACGCTTAGGTGAGGCAGCCGCAGGAACACATGTTGTCGGGGCACCTGCCGCTTGTTGCGATTCTGCGCGGGTTGACATCAGACAACGCACACGCGGCGGGGGAGGCGTTGATCCGCGCCGGAATCGGCATTATCGAGGTGCCCCTCAACCGCGATGGCGCGCTAGATGCCATCGACGTGCTGGCACGCGCATTTGGCAGGCAGGCGCTGATTGGCGCTGGCACCGTGCTGGATGTGCCGTCACTGCGCGCGGCTTCGGCAGCGGGGGCGCACCTCATCGTGTCGCCTAACTTCAATCCGCAAGTGGTCGAGGCAGCAGTCTCGGCCGGGCTTGTCGCCATGCCAGGCGTTATGACGCCGACAGAGGCCTTTGGCGCTATCGCCTGCGGTGCACGGCACCTGAAAATCTTTCCGGCGGAGGCAAACACGCCTGCGGCTCTGTCTGCGCTGCGGGCAGTTCTTCCGCCCGAGATCGCGCGGCTATATCCCGTGGGCGGCATTTCATCCGGCAACATGTCGGCATGGATCAAGGCAGGTGCGGACGGCTTTGGCTTTGGCAGCGCGCTCTTCAAGCCAGAGTGGACCACAGAGCAAATCAGCGCGGCTGCTGCGGCACTTGTTGCCGCATTCAAATCTGCGGGCGGAACGCAAGGCTGATGCGCCTTCCCATCGACATCGAAACCGTCAAAGGCTTTCTTGATCCGGCCGAGGGTGCGGCGCTCTATGAGGCGGCGTTCACGCGCGCGCCCTATGGGGCGTGCCTTGAGATCGGAACGTATTGCGGCAAGTCCACGGTCTATCTCGGTACAGCCTGCCGGGATGCGGGCGGCGTGCTCTATACGATTGACCATCATCGCGGCTCGGAGGAGATGCAGCCGGGCTGGGAACATCACGATCCCGAAACGTGGGACGCCAAGGCCGGGTCGATGGAAACGCTGCCGTTCCTGCGTGACACGCTGCGCCGCGCGAAGCTGGAGGAAAGTGTTGTGCCGATGGTTGGCCGTGCGCGTGTGATTGCGCGGCATTGGACGATCCCGCTTTCATTCCTGTTCATTGATGGCGGGCATACGATGGAAAATGCGCTCGCCGACTATGAGGGTTATGCCCATCATGTGATGCCGGGCGGGCTTATGGCGATCCACGACGTCTTTCCTGATCCCAGAGATGGGGGTCGGCCGCCTTATGAGATTTTCAAACTGGCGCTGGCGAGCGGGCGCTTTGCTGAACTAACCGCGGTGAAGTCGCTGCGCGTGCTCGTGCGGCGCTGAGGCCAGCACATCCGTGAAAAGCGAGGAGGCTGGCGTCACGCGCATCAGCGTGTCCGTTGCCAGAAGCACGGCGGCAGCCGTCCACGCCGGGCGCTCCACCGGCCATGGCGCCTCCAGCGCATATTGATAGCCCATCCAGTAGGCGCCATCGGCGGCGCGCCATTGATGCTGCCAGGAAAGGATTTCCTTTGCCTTGGCGGTCTGGCCCGCGACAGCCAGCGCCATGGCAAGTTCGCAACCCTCGGCGATCGTCACCCAGGGTTCGCCGCTGACACAGCGCACGCCTTTGCCATCCACCACAAACTCGTGCCAGCGTTGGGCAAGGCGCGCCCTTGCGGCGTCACCCGTGATCGCGCCGGAGAGCACAGGATAATACCAATCCATCGAGAAGTTGGACTTCGACTCCCATGTGCGATCGAAGCGGTGGGGCTTGTGCGCAATGGCTTCGCCGAGGAGCTTGCGCGCTGCAACCCAATCAGGCCGCTTCTTGCCAATGAGCGTTGCAAGCCGGATCGCGCATTCAATGCTCTTGTAGATCGAGGCGTTGCCGGTCAGCAGCGCGTCATCCTCGGGCGTTACCGGATCGGGCGCGGTCCAGCGCACTTCGCCGTGATCGGTCTGCAGCGCCAGCACGAAGTCAATGGCGCGCGCGACCATCGGGAACCAGCGCTCGGCCACGCGTCTGTCGCCCGTCAGCAGATAATGGTGCCAGATGCCAACCGCGACATAGGCGATGAAATTCGTGTCGCGCTTTTTGGGCTCGTTGCCCGCGCCCTCGTACTTTCCGGTATCGAGTGAAACCGCGCTGCCATATTCCGCCCACCAGGAACCATCCGGCTCCTGCACGCTGGCAAGATAGTCGTAGGCGCGCTCGGCCTCCTTCAGGCGGCCCGCAACCGCAAGGCCCATCGCGGCCTCGACATGGTTCCACGGATCAAAGACGCCCGCATCGAACCACGGGATCGCACCGTTCGCGCGCTGCAGCTCAAGGATGCGGTTGACCGCGCCGTTGAACAGGCCTTCCGGCAGGCTGCCATGCGTCAGGAACAGGTTCTTCATGCGGTGGCAGCCTTGGTGAAGTAGAGGACGACACTTTTGCCCATCAGCGGATCGGCGATCTTTTCAAGCGCGCGCGTCAGCCATGGGCGCTTGATTATGTCCCAAACAAGGAAGCGATGATAAGCCTTGACGGCGCGGCTTTTTTCACGGCGGTCCCACAACAGGCATTGCAGCCACCAATAGGGCGAATGCAGCCCATGTTTCCAGTGGCGGCGGCGGAAATTCGCGCCGGTCTTGCGGAATAGCTCTTTCAGTCTGCCGGTACGGAAGATGCGGATGTGGCCGCCGGGCGTATCGTGATAGCGGCGCTCCAGCTTCCAGCACAGCCATTCGGGCACATACCGCGGCACGCTGACGCCCAATTGTCCGCCCGGCTTCAGCACGCGCATGGTTTCGCGCACGGCAGCATCAAGATCGGGAATGTGTTCGAGCACTTCCGAACAGATCACCGCATCGAATGAGGCATCGGGAAAGGGAAGGCGGGTCGCATCCGCCACTGAAAGGCTGAAGACGCGCGTCGAGCCGGGTTCGACATCGGGATATTGCTCAAAGCCCTTGCGCGTGCGCACGAGGTCATCAAAGCCAAGATCAACACCCACGGCATGCACATAGGCCTTATAGAACACGGCATGGATGTGCCGGCCCGCGCCACAGCCAAGGTCGAGGACACGCATACCGTCCTTTACGCCCAGGATGTCGAGGTCAATCGTCTGCATGGTGCGTCAGGCTGCCTGCCTTGCAGACTGGCGGGCAATCGCCTCACGATAGACGGCAACCACGTTGGCTGCGGCGCGCGACCAGAGGAAGAGATCCTCGATGCGCTTGCGGCCCTTGATGCTGAGCGCCGTGCGGCGGTCAGGATCATCAAGCAGTGCGCCAATCGCCTGCGCCAGCGCCTCCGGGTTCCTGGCGGGCACGATCACGCCTGCATCGCCCACGACTTCGGGCAGCGAGCCGCCATCCGTTGCAATGACAGGCACGCCGCAGGCCAATGCTTCACCTGCCGGGAAACCGAAACCCTCATAGACCGACGGCGACACGGCAATCGTTGCCTCGGCATAGAGGCGGCGCATCTCGTCATTGGAAATGCCGGAGACAAAGCGCACACGGTTGCGCAAGCCCAGTTCGTCGAGAAGTTTTGAGGTTGGGCCTTCGCGCAATTTGCTGACGACGAGCAATTCAAGGTCCGGGCGCGCGGGCAAAAGCTGCGCATAGGCGCGGATGAGATAGATCAGCCCCTTCAGCGACACGTCCGCGCTGGCGACCGCCATAATGCGGTTGTTGACGCGCTTGACCTCCGGCATGGGATGGAAGTCATCGGCATTGATGCCGTGATGGACAACGCGCATGCGCTCTGGCGCGACGCCAAAATCCTTCACCACGTCGCGCTTGGTGCTCTCCGAGACCACGATCACGGGGTCGAGCCTGCGCGCGACCTTTTTCTGCATCGACAGGAAAGAGTACCAGCGGCGGATCAGGAGCTTCAGCTTGATGCCGTCGGCATGGGCAATCGCGATGCGGCGATCCATGGTGATGGGGTGGTGGATTGTGCCCGCAACGGGCAGGCCCATGCGCGCGACATCCAGCAGGCCCCAGCAAAGCGTCTGGTTGTCGTGCACCACGTCGTAGTCGCCGATGCGCGTGCGCATATAGGCGGCCAGGCGTTCGCCAAAGCTTTTAGGTTCGCCAAAACCGCCCGTGATGTGGGTGATGTATTCGCGCAAATTGATGGCGTTGAGGGCGGCGTCCTTGGGAAATTTCGGCAGGCCGATGATTTCCTTGGGTTTCGCATAGAGATCGAGCGACGGCAGTTTGATAAGGCCGATACGCGGGTCGAGTTCGGGATAGGGCGGGCCTGAAATGACATCAACCTTGTGCCCCAGGTCGGCCAGCGCGCGGGAGATATAGCGCATATAGATGCCCTGACCGCCGGTATGCGGGTCAGACCGGTAGGATGGCATCAGGATGCGCAGCGGCCGGTCGCCAGCCAGGGCGGCCTCGCGGCTGCGGGGCGCAGCCGGGGCGGTAGGCGCGCGGCCAGTGCTGTCGGCGGGCGCGTCGCGGCTTGTCATCACGCTGGTCATTATGGGTCCGTCTGCCGGGCCCGGATCGGGCAGGTTGGGGGGAGGCGCGAACCTGACAAACTATCATTCCGCCTGCAAGGCGAAATGAGGATTTGAATCAGGTTTCAGGTGGAAGCCGTTGTTTCTGCAAGGCTCCAGCTGCCGCGTCCGGCAATGGCGCGACCCAGAAGATAGAGCAGCAAGCCGATAGGCCCGGCCAAAAGCGTTAGCGCAAGACAGGGAATGACCGCGAGGTGCGGCAGCTTGCGGCGGTGAGAGTCACGCACGATCCATGCGCCGACGAACAGATCGAAGACGAGATAGTGAACCCAACCGGCCAGCACAGCCTCGGGCTGGGTGAAGAGGATCATCAGACCCTTCAATGTGCCGAATCCGGCTTCGGGCGGAACCTGATCACCAAAGAAGACGCCGCTGGCAAAGAGCCACGTGTAAAGGCCGCCAAAGAGGATGGCAGGGGCGAGCGAATGCACCAGCGCCTGCGTGCCCTGCCAGCGCGGTGCGAAAATCAGCATGAGCCAGAAGCCGAGCGCGACTGAGTTTGCTGCGATGTAGAGCGTGTCGGTGTCGAGGGTCATGGGGTGATTTCGTATTGTCTGGATTCGCATTGTTCTTTCGCTCTCCCCTCGGGGTGAGCGGAGCGCAAGGAAATTTGCCGTTCGCAAATTTCGTGAGGGGGTGACTTGCGCAAAAGCTCCCCCTCACTTGCTCGCAAGCGCTCGCATCCTCTCCCCAAGGGGAGAGGAAGGGAAGAGGCATAAGCGCGCGGATTGATCACTTCACTCCCGCCTCTCTGCCAGCGCCAGCATTTCGGCGCGGCCGGGGCCGAGGAATGGCGGGTAAAGGTGGCGCTTCAGAAACTTGGGCCGCATCCACATTGCCAGTACCCGCATAAGGATGGCGGGGCGTTTCAGAAAATTCTCGGGCGGCTCGTGCATGTGAAAACCGCGCATGAAGGCGCGCAATACGGCAAGGCTGCCGCGCGTCGCTGGCACAACACCGTTTTCGGCGAAGTGGCGGATGATGCGGGCCTTCAGGCGCGGGCGGTGCGCAGGGTCCCGCTCATTGCGCGCCCGGCGGATCGCCATTGCATCCTGACGCGCCATGGAAAGATAGAAGGGATGCAGTTCAGTGCGCAGGCGCGCCTCATAGGCGATGAGGCGTGAGGCCGGATCGCTTTCCTTCTCCAGCACATCTGCCAGCAGCGCGGCGCTGATGAAGCTGATGGTGCAGCCACGGCCATAAAGGGGATTGGTGCGCATGGCTGCATCACCCACCGGAAAATATCCCAGAACATGCGGCACGCCATCGCGCGAGAAATTCCGCCAGACATTGGCGAGATTGCCCATTGAGAAAACCTTGCTGACCGGCGCGCTGCGCGATGGCTCCAGCCAGCGGCGCACACCGGGCAAAGCATTGCAGATGCGGTCAAAGATCTCCGGCTCAACCACGATCTTACGCAACTCGGTTTCGATTTCGGGAACGGCAAGCGTCACCGAGAAGCGGCCATTGTCGCCCGGAAAGACTCCATATTTCAGATAGCCAAGATCGCCTGCGCCTGCGGTTTTGTCGCGCTCTGGCTCGCTGGCGCCGGGATGAAGGGCGTAGTGGCGGGTGTAATAGAGGATGCCAGCCTGGCTTACCTCCTCGGTGATGGGGGCGCCGGCCGCCTTCAGCCAATCATTCACGGGGCCGATGCGGCCAGTCGCGTCGATCAGCGTGTCGCATGCAATATCGCGCTCACCTGCCGCGTCGCGTACGCGCACGCCCGTGACGCGCAAGGGCTTCTCCTCTGCAAAGGACAAGCCTATTGCGCCTGTCGCGGAAAGAAAGCGGGCGCGGCCGTTTGCAGCGGCGTGGCGGCGCATCACATATTCCAGCGTGGTGCGGCGGCTGAACAGGAAGGTCATGTCCGCGTCTTGTGCGTCTGCCGCAAAGTGATCGCGCAGCGGCGATGGCAACGATTCCGGGAAAGGTATCTCGCGCGCGCCTGCGGCCTTGAGTTCGGCCAGCAGATCGGGGTGTTGCGCGTGCAAAATGCTGCACAGGCGGCCGAGAAACACATGGCTGTGGCGGAGCTGGGTTGCGCCCTTGCGCTCCCATTGGGCGAAGACATCATCAATCGGAAGTTCCGGCGGCGCGGGATCGCGCTCGATGACGGTTACGTCGAAGCCGCGCTTGCCCAGCGTGAGGGCTGCGGCCAGTCCCGCCATGCCTGCACCCAGAATGACGACGCGTTCGACCATGCCCATCTCCTTGCCGCACGAAAACTAGGGCGCGACCGGTCGCACGTCCAGTTCAGCGGCGGAAGGCGGCAGCGGCGAAGGCGAGCCAGCCTGCGATCAGCGCAATGCCGCCGATAGGTGTCACGGTGCCCAGCGACAGGCCCGTCAGCGCCCGCAGATAGAGCGAGCCGCTGAACAGCAATGTGCCGAGTATCAGCAAGGCAAATGCAATGCTGAACGGCGTTCTGTCGGGTCGCATGGACGCAAATGACGCAACGCCAACGAGTGCGGCCGCATGGATCAGATGGAAGAGGCTGGCCGTGTTCCACAGGCTGGCAAGATCGGCGGGCAATTGTGGCAGCACGTGCGCGCCATAGGCGCCAAGCCCCACGGCCAGCGCCCCGTTGATGCCAGCAATCAGGATTTGAACACTCTGCATGGCTCTTGCCTTTGATGGTGCGGGCAGGTCACCCTTGACCCTTACGCCCTTCATCATGCGAAGACCGACGATGCTGAGCAAGGCCGACGATTTTCCCATCCACCAGACGCCGGAGCCGATCGCCCATGCGGGGTCGGACCGGAACTTTTATGACCGCTATTTCTTCAACGGCTATTCGCCGGATGGGGATGTCTTCTTTGCGGTTGCGATGGGCATCTATCCCAACCTCAACATCATTGATGCGTCGTTCTGCGTGGTGATTGACGGGGTGCAGCACAATCTGCGCGCCTCGCGCCATCTCAACATGGAGCGCATGGATACGCGCGTCGGGCCAATTGCGGTTGAGATCGAAGCGCCACTGGAGCGGCTGAGGGTGCGCGTTGATTCCCCGGCGCATGGCATTTCCGCGAACATTCTGTTCCACGCGCGCGCGCTGCCGGTTGAAGAGCCGCGTTTCATCCGCCGGGCAGGCCCGCGCATCGTGATGGACTATACGCGGCTGACCCAGAACGGTTCCTATGAGGGTGAGATCAGGATCTCAGGCCGCACCATCAAATTGTCGCGCGCAGTGCATCTGGGCACGCGTGACCGTTCGTGGGGTATTCGGCCGGTGGGCGCTGCTGACAGTCAGCCGCCTGCGCCCGCTGCTGCACCACAATTCTTCTGGCTTTGGGCGCCATGCAATTTTGCCGACCGCTTCTCGCTTTATCATCTCAACGCGGATGCCTTCGGCAGCGCGTGGAATACGGCAGGTGTTGTGGGCGCGCTTGGCAAGACTGAAGCCGTGCACATGCAGGCCTGCCGCTCGTCGCTGGTGCTGAAAAAGGGCACGCGCCACGCGCAATCGGCATCGATTGATCTTGTGACGCCAGGCGGCGGCGCCATCAACATCACGATGACACCGAAGTGGAACTTCTACATGTCCGGGCTTGGCTATCTGCATCCCGAATGGGGTCATGGCCACAACAAGGGGCCGGAGGCTGTTGGCTATGACACGCACGATTTGAGCAAAGTCGATGAGACGCAGTTTCCGTTCCTGCATGTGCAGGCATTTTCATCTGTCGTGCTGACCGATGAAAGGGGCGAGCGCCATGCGGGCGCGGGTGTACTGGAACAGCTTATCCTCGGCCCCTATGCGCCGCTAAACCTCTCCGGTATTCTGGATGGCGCGCCATGAGTGATGGTTTTGAGGCGCGCATCGCCAACTATCTCTCGGCGAAACTGGAGGGGGTGCAGGATGTGCAGGTCAGCAATCTGTCGCGCATTCATGGCGGGGCGAGTTGTGAAACCTATCGCCTGCGGGCGCGTTACCATGAAAGCGGGCGGTTGGTGGATCGCGGATTGATCCTGCGGCGCGATCCGCCGTCTGGTCTGATCGAGACTGAGCGCGCTACCGAATTTGCCGCCTATAACGCGTTTCAAAACAGTCCGGTGCCGGTGCCGGAAGTCTTCTGGCTGGAGAATGATCCGCAATGGCTCGACCGGCCCTTCTTTGTGATGGCGGAAGTCGAGAACTGCGCGGCGGGAAGCATTCTGGCGGCTGATCCCTATGGCGCGCATGCCGAAAAAATCGGGGCACAGTTCTGGACAGCCTTGGGACAAATTGCTGCGTCACCGCCGGAGCGTCTGGCCGGTGCGAAGATTGCCATTCCGCAATCGCGAGATTGCTGGCGCGTGGAGCTTGCCAAGTGGGAACAGGTGATCGACGAGGACGAGCGTGAGCCACAGCCGGTTGCGCGCGCCGCGATCCGCTGGATGAAGCGCCATCCACCGCCACCGCCGCAGCGGCTTTGTGTGGTGCATGGCGACTATCGCACGGGCAATTTCCTGTTTGACGTCGAGGGCAATGTGCGCGCCATCCTCGATTGGGAAATGGTGCATGCAGGCGATCCGCATGAGGATCTGGGCTGGGCGCTTGATCCCCTCTGGTCGCCGCATCTGCCTGGCCGCCCGGGCGGCATGATTGCGCCGCGCGATGCCATCAAGTTCTGGGAAAAGGCGTCGGGCCTGATGGTTGATCGTGTGGCGCTGACCTGGTGGCGCATGTTTGCGATGGTGAAGGGGCTTGCGATATGGATTTCGGCGGGCGCGGAATATCAGGACGGCAAGAATGTCGATCCGGTGATGGCTTTCTCAAGCTGGTATTGCACGGCGATGCATAACAGGGCGCTGGCGGACGCATTGATGCGTGACGGGCGGGGGCTCACATGAAGCCGCGGGTTGATACGTTCTTGACGACGAGTGCGATGGCGCTGCTTGGCGAGGCGGTGCCAAAGCTTGCCGGCAATTACATCGAAGGCTCTGTGCGCACGCAGGCCTTCCTGCAGTTGCTGCTGGCGCCTGTCTTTGATGGCGCGGCGGACAACCGCGTGAAGGATATTGAAGCGATGCGGAAGCTTTTCCGTCGCGCCGCGAAGGACTGCCCGGATGCAGCGATGGCTGCCTCACTTGCTGCGGCAGCGCGCGAGAAAACGGTATCGCTGCGCATGAGCGCACTGGATGAAGTCTGGTGTGCCTTGGCGAAACAGATGATCGCGCTTCAGACCTTGGCAGAGGACGCGCCAACGCCATGGGGCAAGGCGATTGCGCGTGCCTGCAACCGGCTGATGGCCGAGAGCGCGGGGCGGCATCTCATTCAGGTTCCGCCCATGTGACCCAGCCGCGCTTTGTCCGCCTGCGGTTCGCGCTCGCGCAGGCGTCGGGCAATTTTGTCGGGGGCTTGAGCCTTCCCTATTTTCCGCTGTGGCTTGCAGCCACCGGTCTTGATGCCAGCGCGACGGCGGTCGTGCTGTCGTCGGCCATGTTTGCGCGCATCATCGTCACGCCGATGGCGGGCATCGCTGCCGATGCGCTGGGCGACCGCAGGCTGGTGGCGGCCATTCTCTCTTTCATCGCGGGCGCGGCCTATGCGGCCTTGTCGGGCGCAGACGGCTATCTGGTCATCGCCGTCATCTATCTGATCGGCATGTCGGCGGGATCGGCGACAGGGCCGATTGTGGAGGGTGTTACCGCGCGCGGCGGCGTTGATTACGGCTTTCCCTATGCCCATGTGCGCGCGTGGGGATCGCTTGCCTTCGTTGCGGCCAATGTGGCAGGCGGTTTTGCTGTTGCGGCGTTTGGACCAGAGATGGTTGTGCCGGTGATGGCTGCATTGTCGCTTGCGGGTGCAGCGGTTCTGCTTGCAACGCCCGCCATTCATGCTGACCGGGGCAGGGGGCATCACCGCTTTGCCGCTGCCATGCGCGCAACCGCCCATAATGCGCGCCATCTGTTGCGATCAAAGGCGTTTCTGCTGCTGCTCGCGGCGTGCATGTGCGCGCAATCGGCGCATGCGGTCTATTACGCATATGGCACGCTTCACTTTACGGCGCTTGGCATCGAGAAGGACATCATTGGCCTTTTGTGGGGACTGGGTGTTCTGGCGGAGGTGATCCTGTTTGCGCTGTCGCAGCCGCTGGTGCGCCGCGTGCATCCGCTGTCGCTGATGGCGGCCGGCATAGCGCTGGGTGCGCTGCGCTGGACCGGCATGGCCTTTGCCGACACGCTTCTGATCTCGGTGCTGCTCCAGATCCTGCATGCGGGATCGTTCGGGCTTCTGCATCTGGGCACGATGCAGTTTCTGGTGCGTGCCGTGCCGCCGCAATTGTCCGCGACGGGGCAGGCGCTGTTCTCGGTGGCCTGTTATGGCATTGGCATGGGGCTGGTCACGCTCGGTGCCGGTGCGCTTTATGATGCCATCGGCGGTCATGCCTATCTGGCGATGACGCTGCTTTCTCTGGCCGGTCTCATTTTCGTGTCGATGCTGGCGCGACGCTGGGATGGCGGACCGGTCGCCTCGCTTGCCGACTAACCGCCGATCCGGCGATAGCGGAACGGCGGCGGGCTGGCCGTGGCGGCGTCGCGCGCCATCTCTGCAAGTGCGCCATGGGCGGGCGACAATTCGCACACCGGATCGGTGGCAGCAGCGTTGCCCGTCAGGGCCAGCGCCTGACAGCGGCAGCCGCCCCAATCGCGCTCGGCATGCTCGCAGCCCTGACAGGGTTCTGTCATCCATTGCGTGCCGCGAAACGCGTTGAAGGCGTGATTGTGCTGCCAGATTTCGGCGAGCGGTTTGGCGCGCACATTGTCGAAGATGAGGCCCGGGATCGTGCTGGCTGCATGGCAGGGCCAGACCTCGCCATTGGGCGTGACCACCATGACCTGACGGCCCCAGCCGCCCATGCAGGGCTTGGGGCGGGCGCCATACCAATCTGGCGTCACGTAATCGATGACGAGCCTGCCTTTGAGCTGTTCGCGCGCGGCGGTGACGATGGCCGTTGCTTCATCGACTTCGGCGCGTGCGGGCAAGAGTGCGTCGCGGTTGGCGAAGGCCCAGCCGTAATACTGGACATGTGCGATTTCGAGGCGGCCTGCTTCCAGCGCAAGCGCCAGCGCGATGATCTGCGGCACGCGCGCAATGTTCTGCCTGTGCACCACGGCGTTGACCGTCAGCGCGAGCCCGGCGTCTCGCACATGACCGGCGAATGCCAGCTTGCGGGCGAGCGAACCCTTGAGGCCCGACACATGATCGGCACCCGTTGCGTCCACGTCCTGAAATGACAATTGCACATGGTCAAGACCGGCGGCGGCCAGCGCCCGGATACGGCTTTCATCGAGCATCAGGCCCGAAGTAATCAAATTCGTATAGAGGCCGGCGGCCGACGCAGAAGCGACGAGGGTTTCAAGATCGGCGCGGGCGGCTGGCTCCCCGCCAGAGAGATGCAGTTGCAGGATGCCCAACCGGGCGGCTTCGCCGAACACACGCTGCCAGCTTGCGGTGTCGAGTTCTTCGCTGGCGCGCTTCAGTTCCAGCGGGTTGGAGCAATAGGGGCATTGCAGCGGGCAGCGATGCGTCAATTCCGCCAACAAACCCATTGGTGGCGGCAGCGTGCTCATTCAACGAAGCCCTGCGCCACAAGGTCCGACAACAATTCCATGACATCAGCGCACACAACCGCTTCATCTTCGGCGTGTGCGGCGGCCAGTGACGCGGCAATCATGGCAATCGAATTGTTCCCGTCACAAGATTTCAGGATTTCGGCGGCGATCTCATCCAGCACGACAATGCGCTCCGGTGCATTGAGGATGTCAGTGTTGCGCGCCGCATCACGTGCAAGTTTCACGCCCCGCTTGAGACGTGGCCGGTGATCGGGCGAAAGGGCAAAGCCGGTCATGCGGCATCGGGCCTGAATGCGCCGGGCGGAATGATGCCGGGCGCAACATAGGCGATGTAAAGCGCATCAAGCTGCGACCACAGCACACCACACTTGAAACGCAGCGCATCCAGCGCCAGCTCCTGCTCGGCGCGGGTGCGGCAATGGGCGATGACCCATTTGAGTGCGAAGGTAGAATCGCGCGGCGCCTGCGTCATGCGCTTGCCGAAATAGGCCAGTGCCTCGCGGCTGATGAAGTCGTAATTCGCCAGCATGCCCGAAACGCGGTCGGCGATGATGGTGGGGGCAAAAAGTTCGGTGAGCGAAGAGGCGACGGCTTCGATCAGGCTTCGCTCCCGCACAAAGCGCACATAGGCCTCGACGGCAAAGATGGTGCCGGGGTGCGCCAGGCGCATCGAGGTTACATCGTCGCGCGCCAGGCCAAGCGCGTCCGTCAGGCGCAGCCAGCGGGCGATGCCGCCCTCGTCACCTGCCTCATCGCCATCATGGTCGGTGAGACGGTGGATCCACTCGCGGCGCAAGACCGGATCATGCGCGCGCGACATCAGGGCGGCATCCTTCAGCGGGATATGCGCCTGATAGACATAGCGGTTGAGCGCCCAAGCCTGCACCTGACCCTTGTTGAGCTTGCCGGTGTGCAGAAGATGATGAAAGGGATGATGGCTGTGATAGCGCTCCGCGCCGATGGTGCGGAAGGCGGCCTCAAATGCTGCCGGACTCAAAAGCTCATCGCTGTGCGTCACAACACGAACACCTCGCCATCGCTGGCAATCTCCCAGCCTGCATCGCGCAGAGTCTGGCGCGCGGGCGATGATGCATCAAGGGCGGGGTTGGTGTTGTTGACATGGATGAAGCGTTTCAGGCGGGCGCCGCATCCCGCAAAGGCCTCCAGCGTGCCCCCCGACCCGGTCATCGGCATGTGGCCCATCCGGAAAGAGGTTTTGGCACCCTCGCCGGAGCGGATCATCTCGTCGTCGGTGAAAAGCGTTCCCTCGAAAAGGAGAATATCGGCGGTCTGTGCAAGTTGCATCAGGTCATTCGTGGGCGCCGCGCAGCCGGGCACGACCATTGCGCGCTTGCCTGCGCTTTCCAGAATGACGGCTACGCACCAGCCATCGCGGTGGGCGGCGGGGTCAGCAAGGCCTGCCTCTGCCCAAAGCGGCACCTTGCCGGGCAGGGGCAAAAGGCTGGCTGAAATGCCTGGCAGAGGCGTGAAGTTTTCGCCGGGATTGCGGGCGTGGCGCGCAACCAGTGCGTGGTTCAACACCTGGAACACCGGATTTGCCGCAATGGCTGCCAGGACATTGCTCGTGGCGTGGATCTCAAACGCCTGACGCTCCCGCAGGGTGAGGAGGCCGGTGATCTGGTCGATCTCGGCACCTGTCAGGATCACCGACCTGATCGGGGTTGAGCGGGGGCCGGTTTGCGGGTGCAGGGCGGGGGTTGCGATGATCTGGCTGCGCAAATCGGGTGACGCGTTGATGAGGCCCCAATCCCGTCCGTTGGCGCTGAAGGCGACCGAGCACTGGCTGCGCTGTGGGGACTTACCGGCAAAGGCGGAAGACGATGCGCTGTTCAACGCGTTCCATTGAGGAACGCCGCCACCGGCGCCCGAGCCAAGGACGATCACATACATCCGGCGGCTCCAGGGCTGGGCCGGTCAATCAACAAAAAGGCTGTGGAATCAATATTCAGCGCGCTTGTGCTGAGACGGTATAGCAATTGATCTCCATGCCCATGGGGATCACGGCGGCTTTCGGCTTACGCCAGGTTGAAGGCTTCATAAGGCGTCCCTCCGGGAGATGTTGACCATCGAAAGGTAGGGCGTTGGCGCGCGCGTGGCAAGGCTTGCCGCCTAACCCTCAACCGCCCCCTCGCGCGGACGGAACTCGGCGGCGCGGCGTTCGGCTTCCTCGATCGAATCTTCCGGCATGCGGGCGCGCAGCTCGTCGCGGCGCTCGGCGGCCGGCGCATAACCGTGAGCGGCAGCGAGGATGGCCCATTTCAGCGCTTCGATGTCGTCCTGCGGCACGCCATCGCCTCGGGCGTAGCGGTCGGCAAGCTTGTCCTGCGCGCGGGCGTGGCCGCGCTCGGCAGCCTCGCGGAACCAGTGGATGGAGAGTTCGGGGCTTTTGGCCACCCCATCGCCATCGCGATAGATCTTGCCGAGATTGTATTGGGCTCGGGCAAAGCCCTGCTCGGCCGCCATCTGGAAAAGCTCTGCGGCGCGAGAGGGGTCGCGCGTAACGCCGATGCCCTCGGCGAACAGTTTGCCCAGTGTGTATTCCGAGTTGGCATAGCCAGCGTTGACGCCGATCTCGAGCCATTTGACGGCCTGCGCCGTATCCGGCTCTCCCAGCTGGCCGCTGCCATCAGCAGGCTCACCCGCGAGCAGGGCAAGCGCCAGATTATGTGCCGCGCGAACATGGTTTTGCCGGGCAGCCTTGAGCCAAAGGTCCATGGCAATCGCCATGTCTTTGGAAACGCCCCAACCCTGCGCATAAAGAAGACCAATATTATAGAGCGCGCGGGGATCGCCATCTTCGGCCAGCGGCTCCCAGTGGAGGAGGGCGGTTGAATAGTCGCCCGACGCAAAAGCGGCAAAGCCGGTTTCAAATTCGTCCGTCCCGGGAGCGGGGGCTTCTGCGCCGGGTGCCTCGCTGACACCGGTTTCCTGTGCATGCGCCGTAAGCGCACACAACGCAACAGCCATCACGGCACACGACAGACGCGCTTTCATCTTCAAATCCATGCGGGTTCAACCCGGCTCTTATTTGCTGGTCGCGCGCCATGCGCCATCCCAGTCGGGCGGCGGTGGGTTGATCTCCCAGTGCGCGATACGCTCCTCGTAGAGGTCGTAGAGGTCATCCTTGATCTGCCCGAGTTTGCGGCCAGCTTCAATTGCTTCGCGCGCGCCCCGCCAGTCACGCCCGCGCAGACGCTCCCATATCAATGCCTGATTTGCGGCAAGATTGCGGAAGGCTTCGGTCTCTTCATGCGCCTTGCGGCCCATCATCGCAAACACGGCAACCGGCTTGTCCTTGCCCTTCACGATGATGTCATCGACATGAACGAAGGCAAATTCATTCGCTGCCAGCTCTGCCGTGCTCTGGGAAACGGCGATGGCCACGCCCCAATGGCTTGAGTAGGTCTGGATACGGGCGGCGAGGTTCACGCTGTCGCCCAGCACCGTATAGTCGAAGCGCATGTCGGAACCCATGTTGCCGACAACGCAGTCACCGGTGTTGATGCCAACGCCCACGGCAACTTTGTGCGCAGTGTGGCCGCGTTCAGCCGCTTCGCGTGCAATGATGCTGTTCAGGAGCTCTACTTCCTCGATCATCATCATGGCGCAGCGGCAGGCGTTCAGGCCGTGCTCAGGATCGTCCAGCGGCGCATTCCAGAACGCCATGATGCAGTCGCCCATATATTTGTCGATCGTGCCCTTGGTATCGAGCACAACGCGGGAAAGGGGCGTCAGGATGCGGTTGATGAGGCGCGTCAGGCCCTGCGGATCACCCGAAAAGGCTTCGCTGATGGTGGTAAAGCCGCGCACATCGCAGAACAGCATCGACATGTTGCGCGTCTCACCGCCCAGCATCAGGCGGTCGGGATTGTCGGCCAGCTGGTTGACCACGTCTTCGTCAAGATAGCGCGAGAACGCGCCGCGCACGAAGCTGCGCTCGCTTTCGGTCTGCATGTATTTGACGAGGGCGCCGACACCAAAAACGGCTATCGACGTGATGGTCGGGCCGATGGGGTCGAGAATCCACTGATATTGCGTAAAGGCGATCCACGACGCAATTGATGCGGTCATGGCGCCTGCGACCGCCAGCACACCGATCCAGTTGGCATGCGTGAATGCGACAAGGATGGCGATGATTGCGCCAAGGAGCAGCGTATAGGCCCACTCCAGCCCGGGCGCCCAATCCGGACGCTCCAGGGCACCGCCCAGCAACATCTGCTCGGCTGCCTGGACCTGCAGTTCGACTCCGGGAATGGCCGCTTCGAGCGGCGTTGAGCGGATATCTTTCAGGCCCGCCGCTGATGTCCCGACAAAGACAATGGCGCCCTTCAGGGGCTCTCCCTCCATTTCTCCGGAGAGAACCTGCCACGCTGGCACTCGCCGCTCGGGCACGGAGCGGGTAAAATGGAGGTTCAGCTGTCCGTCCTTGGTCGTGTAGATAATTGTGTCGCCCGCCTTGATAGCCGACACGCCAGATGCTGCGCCGAAGGCCTCGGCATCTTGGCCGCCCGATGTTCTGACCACCATGTTCGGGCGTTTGCCCGAGAGGCGGATCGCCTCCAGTGCGATCGAGGGATAGAACTTGCCATTCAGGCCAAAGATCAGGGGCACACGACGCACTATGCCGTCGTCTTCGGGAATCACATTCAGCGCGCCGTTACCTGCTGCGGCGGTTTCGAGGATGGGCCGGGAGGCGACAACACCTGAGAGACTACGGATGAACCGGGTCGGAGGAAAATCGCCATTGAAGACCTGGCCAGATTTCAGCAACGGTTCGCGAGTCTCCGTTGCAGAACCGAGGATGAAGCCGGTTACCGTCTTCATGCTGCCCAAGGCTTCGGCGAAGGCGGCATCATTGGACGGCAGCGCATGCAAAGCATCACGGACATGATCGAGCGACGGATCGTCAGGCAGGCGATCCGCGATGAGTTCGGGCGATGTGCGGTCTTCCTCCGCAAACACGATGTCGAAAACCAAAACGCGCGCTCCGGCTTCACGCGTCTTGTCCACCAATTCGGCCATCAGGGTTCGTGGCCAGGGCCATTGACCGTAACGAGTCAGGCTCTCGTCATCGATGTCGATGTATTTGACGCCGGGCAGGCCAAGGCTCGCCGGGTCCACATACTCGCGCGGAGACATACGCTGGTAAAAGTCGAACACCAGACTGCGGATGTTGGTCATCAGGCCAGCCGGGTTGAACATCAACATGGTGACGCAGCCCACTAATGCCGCCCAAGGCGCAAAGCCAAGCCACCTCATCCCTGACATGCGGCGTTCAGCCATTTCTGCGGTCCTGCCCCTGTCAAACGCCTTGGCGATCCGGCGCGAATCAACCAAACCAAATCATGGTTGATGCGCAACGCCTTGCTTGCGCCATCAAGGGTCGGCACAGTGGCGCGCTGTGCGCCGATAGGCAAGACCGACTCTTGCCCCGGATGCCGGGAGCGCAGGAGAAGCGCGTGGCGCACAGAAACGGACCGGGGGCCGGGTGACGAAGACGAGCGGGCATGATGGCGACGAGCCTTTGCCAGACGTTGCGCTGACACAAGGCGCAGGCGCCCCCGTGCTTGCCTTCTCGGGCACGTTTACGATTTACCATGCGCGCGAGGCCGACCGCGTTCTGAACGAACTTGCCCTGCCGCGCGCCAAGGATGCCGTGATCGACCTTTCAGCCGTTACGCGGCTGGATACGACGGGGGCGTATCTTGCCCATCGCACCGAACTGAAACTGGCAGCGCAGGGCGCACGCGTCACCTATCGCTGCCCGGATGAAGACTGGCTTTCACTGATCCGCGCCATTGCATCCCACGATGCCAAGCCCACCGAGCCGCATCACCACCCCAATGCCTTTGTCCGGATGCTGGAGCGGCTGGGGACGTCCGTCATTGGCATTTACGACGGCGCGCGCGACGCGCTCGGATTTACCGGCCAGATATTTGAAGCTTTGGGGCGGGCCATCATCAGTCCGCGGCGGCTGCGGTTCACCTCACTTGTGCATCACATGGAGCAGGCGGGGATCGACGCCATTCCCATCGTGTTCATGATGTCGTTTCTGGTCGGCTCGGTGACCGCCTATCAGGGGGCAGAGCAGCTGGCGCGCTTTGGCGCTGAAGTCTTCACTGTCAATCTCGTGGCCGTTTCCTTCCTGCGCGAGGTCGGCATTCTTCTGACGGCGATCATGGTGGCAGGCCGGTCCGGCAGCGCGTTTACGGCGCAGATCGGCTCGATGAAAATGCGCGAAGAGATTGATGCGATGCGGGTGCTGGGCCTTGACCCCATCGAAGTGCTGGTGCTGCCGCGCGTTCTGGCGCTTGTCATCATGCTGCCGTTCCTTGGTTTTATCGCTGATCTGGCGGGCATGCTGGGCGGCGGGATTGTCGCGATGCTGGAACTGGGCATGTCGCCTGCCGCCTATCTCGACCAGTTCCGCGCTTCGCTGGGTGAGTGGACGTTCTGGATCGGCATCATCAAGGCGCCGGTCTTTGCCTTTCTGATCGGGCTCATCGGCTGTTACGAGGGCATGCGGGTTTCCGGCAGCGCGGAATCCGTGGGCCGCCGCACCACGCAGTCGGTGGTCGAAGGCATCTTCGTTGTCATCATCGCGGATGCGTTCTTCTCGGTCATGTTCGCCGAGCTCGGGATTTAGGCCATGAGCGGCGATGTCATCATCTCGATCCGGGGCCTCAAGAACCAGTTCGGTGCGCAGGTCGTGCACGAGAACCTGGATCTCGATGTCTATCGGGGTGAGGTGCTGGGCGTGGTCGGCGGCTCAGGCACCGGCAAGTCTGTCCTTCTGCGCACAATTGTCGGTTTGAATCACGCACGACAGGGCACGATTGAGGTCTTCGGCAAGGTGCTGGACGACATCCCGGTGCGCGAGCGGCGCGCCATCGAAAAGCGCTGGGGCGTTCTTTTTCAGGATGGCGCGCTCTTCTCGTCGCTGACTGTCACGCAGAATGTGCAGGCACCGTTGCGCGAGCATCTCGATCTGCCGCAGCGGCTGATGGATGAAATTGCCGGGCTCAAGATTGCACTGGCGGGTTTGCCCGCAAGCGCCGGGCCGAAATTTCCGTCAGAGCTGTCGGGCGGCATGCGCAAGCGCGCGGCCCTTGCGCGCGCGCTGGCGCTTGATCCGGAAATCCTGTTTCTGGACGAGCCGACGGCTGGCCTTGATCCGATCGGCGCGGCCGCCTTTGATGAACTGATCTCGCGGCTCAAGCAGACGCTGGGATTGACTGTGTTCCTTGTGACCCACGATCTTGATACGCTGCATGCGACCTGTGACCGCATTGCCGTGCTGGCCGAACGCAAGGTTCTGGCCATCGGCACCATTTCGCAGCTGATGACGCACCGCCATCCCTGGATTCAGGAATATTTTCACGGACCACGCGCCCGCGCCGCCGAAGCGGCCTGGGGCGAGGCGCCCCAAGGGTCAAAGGAGCCCTGACATGGAAACCCGTGCCCATCATGTGCTGGTCGGCGGATTTGCGCTTGTCATCACGCTCGCGCTGTTCGGCTTCCTGACCTGGCTTGGCCAGTTTGAATTCGATCGCCGCTACAGCGTCTATCAGGTGAATTTTGTCGGCGGCGTGTCGGGCCTCGCGGTGGGGGCGGAGGTTACCTATAACGGCATCAAGGTGGGTGAAGTCACGCAGGTGGCGCTTAACGAAACCGACCCGAATGTTGTGGAAGTGCTGTTGCAGGTGGATGCGGGCACGCCGATCAAGACCGGCACACGGGCGACTGTGGAAGTCGGCATCCTGACCGGTGTCGGCACGCTTATTCTTCAGGGCGGCAGTGCATCACAAAACGCGATCGAAGCTGCCGAAGGGCAGGATTATCCCGTTATCGAGGTGGGTGACTCCGCCTTTGACACCTATGTGAACAATGCATTCACGGAGCTCAACAAGGTGGGCAATTTCTTCGCTGAAGCGACCAAGCTTCTGACGGAGGAAAATCTTGCCAGCATCACCAATGCGCTGAACGGTATCGAAAGCGGCGTCGATGATCTGCGCCTCATTGTCAGCGAAAACCGCGAAGCCATCAGCCGCATCATCAACCGGATAGACTCGATTACTGCAAACGCGGATCGCGTTATCGCCAATCTGGCTGAGGCGTCGGGGCGGTTTGACACCATCATGCAGCGGGTAGAACAGATCGTCATCAACGCCGACCGGGCCGTTGCTGAAATCGCAGATGAGTCCGTGCCACAGGCAACGCTCTTCATGCAGGATGCCCGTGATTTCCTTGTTTCGATGGATCGCCTGATTGACCGCATTGAAAGCGATCCGTCGGGATTCATCTTCGGCAATGATGCCGCCACCTATGAGCAGTCCCAGTAGGAGCCGCGCCATGATGTCTCATTTCTCGCGACATGCTGCTGCTGTCCTGATCGCCTTGGCGGCGGGTGCGTGCACGTCATTCCTGCCCGGCACGGGGCCTGCGCCCAACATCTATGATCTGAGCCCAAAAAGCACATTCGATGCCGACCTTCCGGCCGTGCGCTGGCAATTGATTGTCGAGGTGCCCAATGCCTCGCGCGGTATCGACACGGACCGGATCGTGATCCGGCCGAATGCCAATGAAATCCTCTATCTCAAGGGCGCCAAATGGTCGAACCGGGCGCCGGAGATGGTGCAGACGCTGTTGACCGAGTCATTCGAGAACAGCGGCAAGATCGTCGGTGTGGGGCGGCGCTCCATCGGTCTTTCGGGCGAATTCGTCCTGCGCACGGACCTGCGCGAGTTTCAGGCCGAGCGTGTGGATGGCGGTGTGCAGGTGCGCGTGCACATGAGTTTCAAGCTGGTGCACCGGCGCAAGGGCATTATCTTTGCCTCTGAGAATTTTGAAGCGGTTGTGCCTGCATCATCTGACGCAACGGTGGATATCGTTGCCGCGTTTGATGATGCGCTTGGCCGCGTGATGAAGCGCGGCGTCAGCTGGACGCTGCGCACCGGCGAAGAAAACTATGCCGGCATGGAGCAGGGCAGCGGCCAGCCGGTGGACTAGGCGTCAGAAGCGCCCGGCGGCCTGGGCCAGGATGAGATAGAGGCGGCCGGTGTGGGCGGCGAGGAATGTCTCGACAAGAATGTTGTCGCGATCACGGGCGCTGGCCTCATCCAGCAGCGCCTCGAACTGCTCGATATAGCGCTCCACAAAGCTGCGGAACTCGCTGTCGGTGGCAAGCTTCGCCTTGATCTTGTCAACGCCATCCTTGCCCAGCAGTGACACGAGACGGCGGGCAAAGATGCTGCGCTCACCCGCAATATAGCGGCGCCACAGGTCGGACGGCGGCTCGTCCTCCAGTGCACGGTCCAGATCAATCGCAATCGCCTGCAACTTCTCGATCACGAAGAGTGAAAGCTTCTGAAGATCGGCGCGACCGGTGTCGGCGGTGCCGCGTGTGGTTTCAGCAGCGGCAAGGAGCGCGCTCATGCGCCACGAGGGTGCGCGCGGCGGCGCTGGCTCCGATGCGTCGCGGCGCACCAAACCCGACAGGCGGCGAGCAAAGCCCATCCACCCCTGCCGTGCGGCCTCCGGCGCGGGGGCTTCGGTTTCGGCAGCAATCTCCGGCTCCGGATCGGGTTCCGGCACGGCGGCGGGCTGGGGCGCCTCCATGACCGGGATCGAATCCTTAAGCGCGTTCATGCGCTCAACGATCTCATTCAGGCGTGCATGTTCCTCTTCAAGGCGCGCGCGCAGTTCGGCTGCGCTTTCGGTTGCCGCTTTCGGCATGGCGGCCAGCACGTCGCGTACCTCGTCGGCAAGGCCCGCCGCAGTCAGCTTCGTTTCCTGCGCCGCAGCAACAACTTCGGTCAGCTGGTGTGACAGATTCTGACTAACACGCTCTGCCTGCGCAGCCGCAGCAGCAATAGAGGAGAGAGCAGATTGCGTTGCCCCGTCGAACACGGCACGCACGCTTTCACCGGCACTGCGGCTTGCCTGAACCGTCTTGCCCAAGGCCGCTTCGGCGGCGAGCGCGGCATCGCGGATGTTGTTGCTCTCGCGGTTGACGGCGGCCGAGAAACCCTCGGTGCGGCTCAAAAGAGCCGAGGCGATCTGCTCGGTGCGCTTTGATGTTTCCTGCGCCAGATATTCAGCGCGCTGCGATTGTTCTGCGAGCGTGGCCGAAACGCGTGACAGTTCGTCGGTCTGTTTGGCGATGGCGGCATCAAGTGCCTGCGCCTCAGAGCGCAAAGTTGCGGCAGCCTCGCCAACGGCAGTGCGCTGGCGCTCCTGACGCAGGAGCAGATTGTCGAGGCGGCTTTCGACAGCCTCTGCCGCCAGTGTCATGCGGCCGCTTTCCCGCTCCACCGACTGGGCGCTGTCGCGCGCAACGGCTGATGCGCTATCCATGGCTGCGCGGAAAGCAGCAATCTCATCGTCGATCATGTCGCGGGCGCTGCGCAGATCAGATGCAGCCTCGTCAGCGACCGTCTTGATGGCGGCGGCGCGCGACTTGACGGTCTCGCCGATGGCGTCGGCTTCTGCACGCAGGCTCAAGGCGAGGGCTGAAAGCTGTTCGCGCTCCTCACGCAGATGGGCGCGAATGATTTCCGATTTCTCGTCAATCGCAGCGGCAGACTGCTCGATCTCGGCCAGACGCTCTGCCGCCAGGGATTCAAGTGTGCGCACGCGGCCAAGTGCGCCCTCCAGCCCCGTGTTGAGGGCGTCAATTTCGCGGCGCACGGCGCGGCCAATGCGCGTAATCTCGCGGGCGGCCTGTTCCTCCGGCTCGGCGAGGCGGCGGGCGATCAATGCAATGTCTTCGGCGGCCAAAGACAGGTTCTGGGCGCGATGGGTAACAATGGCGGCGAGCCAGGCCAGCGCAATCGGCAGCGCAATGGCCGCGCCAAGCCCTACCTGCCAATGCAAGGCAAGCGACAGCACACCTTCGATACCCAGATAGCCGAACACGAAAGCAATGGAGGCACCCAGCCAGAAGGCGCTGAGTGTGCCGGCAACATAAAAGGCTGTGCCTTTCGCGCGCCGCACAGCAGGGCGCGGACGCGGCTGACCGGGCTCGGGCACCGGACGGGGTGCACCGAAGGCGGGAATTTGCACGTCTTTCACGTCACGCAATTCCATGGCCAGATTGCCGCCTGCGGAAAGTCACGCGTTGCCGGGGCCGTTAACTTAAGCGCATTGAGTCCATCCGGCAATTGCCCCTGCGTTTACCCGTGCGTTGCCGGCAGATGGCATGTTCATACTTGTTAATGGCGCGATCATGGCGGATGCGGCTTGCGCGCTGGCTCAAGCCTCTGCCTAATATGGCGGGGCAAGGGAGAGCACTCCATGGACGGCATGGCTTCGCTTTATGCGGCAGCGGCATTTTTCGCGGGCATCCACCTTCTAATCTCTGGCACGTTCCTGCGGGGCTTTCTTGCCGGGATCACAGGCGAGCGCGGGTTCCTTGCTGCATTTTCGCTGATGTCAATCGGCGGAATCGTCTGGCTGGTGATGGCCTATAATGCGGCGGTTGCTGCTGATGTGAGTGCGCCCCTGTGGGACTTCGGGCCAGGTGTACGGCACGCCGGCACGATCGTGGTCTTCATTGCAATCATGCTTGTCTATCTCGCGCTGACGACGCCGAGCCCGACCATGGTCGGCGCCGAGGGCCTTGCTGCCAAGCCGGAAAGCGTGCGCGGCATCCTGCGCATTACGCGCCATCCGATGATGTGGGGCATCAGCCTGTGGGCTGCCTTCCACATGGCTGCCAATGGCGATCTGCCATCCGTTGTTTTCTTCGGTACATTTTTCGCCGTAGCGTTCTTTGGCACATTTTCGATTGATGCCAAGCGCAGCAAACGGCTTGGAAAGGATTGGGACGTGTTTGCGCGGGCAACGTCGAATGTTCCCTTTGCCGCCATACTTGCGGGGCGCACGTCGTTAAGCATTCGCGAGATCGGCATCGCCCGCCTTGCTGGCGGAATCGCCACATATGCGATCTTTCTCTTCGTTCACCATTATCTTTTCAGCGTATCTCCATTTCCCGGCGGCTATGTTCCCTTCTGACGTTTGATCCAATCTTGTGCTGCGGTTTAACCGGCGCGTAGCGAAATGCAGCTAGTGTGATTGCAGCGGTCCCTTGTGTCTTTGCGTTTTCCTCATCTGAAAGCACAGCTCATCATGGCGAACTCAGTGCCAGCTGCCCAGCCGGGCCCGATCGATTTCGGCCATCTGGACACCTATACGGCAGGCGATGATGCGCTGACGCGCGAGGTGCTGAGTCTTTTCAAGGTGCAGGGCATTGTGCTGTTGCAGATGCTTGAAGATCTGCCGGACGCACGCACCTGGCGCGAAACCGCGCATGCGTTGAAGGGTGCGGCGCGTGGCATCGGAGCATGGCGTGTTGCCGAACTTGCCCAGGGCGTCGAAGCGCTGGCGCTGGCATCCGCCGATCAGCGCAATGACAGTCTGCGGCCGCTGGCTGCGGCGTTCGCAGAAGCTGCGCACGCCATCGACGCGCGCGCCTGACCCCTATTTCTTTCCGGCAGCCACGAGCGCATCAAACAATGCGAACTCGTGCGCAATGCAGCGCTCCATCATGGCGCGCCAGACGGGCTCGGCGATCTCGGGCTTGAGCCCCTCGCGCGCGCAGGCGGCTTTCACCTTTTCGATCACATCTTCGATGCGCGCCGTGTCACGCACGCGGGCGCGATCGGTTTTGATCTCGGCTGCCCGCTCGATGTAGGTCACGCGTTCGGCGATGGCGCGCACGAGCACCCGGTCCATCCGGTCGATCTCGCGGCGGATATCGGCCATCGTTGCGCACTGGCGGGCCGACATGCCGGTCAGGTCGGCCTGGGCATCCGGCACCGTTGCCGCAGCAGTTTTGGGTTGTGTCGCCATGGGCCTTGCCCGTATGGGAGGGGCGCCCGACAGGGGCTGTTGCGGGGCTATCTGGTCGAAAGGAGCCATAACGGCAAGGGGCAAAGCGGCGCAGGCGCAATTTGCGGTTTTGCGGCAGCCTCCCTTGCGGTTACGTCTCAATTCACATAACAATCAGATATGACTGCATGATTAACACGAAGAACTGTGAATAACATGAGCGTGGCTGAAGCCGTCAAGACCGATGTCATCATCGTTGGGGCGGGGCCTGTGGGCCTTTTTGCCGTATTCGAATTGGGTCTTTTGGACCTCAAGGCCCATCTGGTGGACATTCTCGACAGGCCGGGCGGCCAGTGCGCCGAGCTTTATCCAGAAAAGCCGATCTATGACATTCCCGGACTTCCTGTGGTGACGGGCCAGGAGCTGACGGACCGGTTGCTGGAGCAGATCAAGCCTTTTGCGCCCAGTTTTCACTTCTCCCAGATGGCAGAGCGGATCGAGAAATTGCCAGACGGGAAATGGCGGCTCGTCACGGATGCCGGAACGGTTCTGGAAGCTCCGGTGATTGCGATTGCGGCGGGCGGCGGCAGCTTTGTTCCCAAAAGGCCCCCGATTGCGGGGATCGAAGCCTATGAGGGCAAATCGGTCTTTTACTCCGTGCGCAAGATGGAACAGTTCCGCGACAAGGATCTGGTGATTGCGGGTGGCGGTGATTCTGCACTCGACTGGACGCTGAACCTTCAGCCCATCGCGCGGAGTCTGACGCTGGTGCATCACCGCGATGGTTTCCGGGCAGCGCCGGATTCAGTCAACAAGATGCGCGCGCTTGTCGAAAGGGGCGCGATGGCGCTTGAGATCGCCAATATCACGGGTCTTAAGGGCGAGGGCGGGCAGCTTTCCCATGTCAGCGTACAGTCGAAGGACAAAAGCGCCCGCGACATCGCCTGCAATGCACTCCTCCCCTTTTTCGGGTTGACCATGAAGCTTGGCCCTGTTGCCGATTGGGGTCTGCAGCTGCATGAAAACCTGATCCCGGTTGATACTGAAAAGTTTGAAACTTCGACGGCCGGTATTTTCGCCATTGGCGACATCAATCACTATCCGGGCAAGCTGAAGCTGATCCTGTCCGGGTTCCATGAGGCGGCGCTGATGGCGCAGGCGGCTTTTCGCCGCGCGCGGCCGGATGAGAAACTGCGGTTCCAGTACACGACGTCATCAACCAACCTGCAGAAGAAGCTGGGCGTGCTGTGAAACTGATTGTGACAGATCGCGAAGGCAAGGTTCACGAACTCGAAGCGCTGGAAGGCTGGCGCGCGATGGAGGTGATCCGCGACTATGGGCTGCCCATAAAGGCCGAATGTGGCGGGGCCTGCTCGTGCGCGACGTGCCATGTATATGTGGCAGAGGAGTGGCTCGGAAAGCTGTTTCCGCCGCGCGAGGAAGAGATCGAGATGCTCGATCAGGCCTTTCATGTGCACGACAACTCCCGCCTGTCTTGCCAGATCCTGATGTCGGATGCGCTTGACGGGCTGCACGTGACACTTGCGCCAGAGTCTGCGTAAGGGGCAGCGCTTGCGTGTGCTTGTTCATGCGCCGGGCGATGAGCGGTTTGCCGCCGATCTCAGAACACGCCTGCATCAGCCGGAGGCAGAGGGTGGCGCCGGGCTTGACCGCCTTATTGGCGACGGCGATGGGCAGGGCGCAGCCTTTACGCTCTATACGGAGCATCTGGCGTCGCTCTTTGTTCCCGCCGACGATCCCGTGCTGCCCCGGTCAGAGTTTCCAGTCATCGAATTCCTGCGGGCTGTGTCGCGTTGGCCGCGTGGTCCGCGCATGGGGGCTGCTGTTTTTGCCAGTGGCGGCTTTGACCGGATCGCCGTTATGGCGGGATCAGCTGGCGAAGCCGAGCTTGGCGCGCGCATGATCGGCGGGACTGATGGTGCCCTTGATATGCGTGCGGCCAGCGACGTGATCTGGGATCGCCTGGGCGAAGCCTCTCGCCGCGCACGCACGCTTTTGGGCCAAGGGCGCATTCATGCGGCGGCGATTGCGCTGCGCGGGCGCGGACGCATCGCAGGGCCAGTAAATCCTGACCTTCTGATCCGGTTTGGTGTGTCAGCGTTCAGGTAGGCAGGACTACAGCCGGAACGCAGCAACAAAAAATCCGTCTGTGCCATGCAGGGCAGGGGTCAGCTGCAGGCGCGAAGGCTCATCACCCGGCCACGGCGCAGACGTCTTAGATTCAAACAAAGCGGCGAGATCAACCGGTTGCGCATCGGGGTGCGCTTTCAGGAATGCATCGGCGATGTCGCCATTTTCCTCGGTCAGCACGCTGCAGGTTGAATAGACAAGAACTCCGCCCGGTTTCACCAGCTTGCGCGCGCGCGCGAGCAGCTGGCCCTGGAGTGCGGTCAACCGCTGCAACTCCTCCAGCGAGGCGGTGAGGCGCGCATCAGGATTGCGCCGCCATGCACCCGTGCCCGTGCAGGGTGCATCGACCAGCACGCGTTCAAATTTTCCCTCATTCTTTCGCAGCCAGGGATCGTTCGGTTCACCTGTCAGAAGAATGCGCTCTGCATTTTCCGCGCCCGCGCGCTTCATGCGCACCCGCGCGCGCTGCAAGCGCTTGGCATGGGTGTCGGCAGCAACAAGATGGCCCTTGTTTTCCATCGCGGCGGCAAGGGCGAGCGTCTTGCCGCCTGCGCCTGCACAGAAATCCAGCACCTGCATGCCGGGCTTCGCATCCACCAGCATGGCGACGACTTGCGAGCCTTCGTCCTGCACTTCGATCAGGCCGCTTTCAAAGGCTTCGAGCCTGGCGATCTCGGTGCGCTGTTTGAAGACGAGGCCCAGCGGTGACAAGAGCGTTGGCTCTGCCCTGATGCTGGCGCGCGCGAGGCTTTTGATCGCATCGTCGCGCGAACCCTTGAGCGTGTTCACGCGCACGATGGATGCTGGCGAGATCAGGCTGGCGAGCGTTTCCTGCTGCAGGCGCGCACCAAAGGCCCGCTTGAAGAGGGGCAGGAAGTCATCCGGCATCTCAAAGCCGACCGCTTCCGGCATGGCACGATGGTCAAAGCCCATCGCAATGGCGCGGCGGAGTGCGGCAGCGTCGGCAATCTCGCCCTTTGCCGCGCCACGCATGACCGGAAGGATGGCTTCGGGGGGCCGCTTTTCGATCAGCGCTGCAAAGACCGCCCAGCGCGCAATAAGGCCTGCGCCCAGTCCCGACGCTTCGGCGACAAAGGCGATGCGGCGCGCATGACGGAACCAGCGATCAAGGAGGCCACGTAACCGATAGGGCTCGGCATTGTGTTTGGCGCCCGCCTCAATTGCCCGCTCGATCCGTTCGTCTCCGCTGATGCGCCCCTTCTGCTCCTCAAGCGCAGTCAAGGCTGCCAGCATGGCGCGTGCCGGTGCGGCTGGTTGGGGCTGTGCCGCCGGCTGGCGCGCGCTGGCGGCCGAGCGACCGCGTGGCGGCATCGCACCATGCGTGCGGCGCGGGCCGGGTGGTGCGGGCGGTTGCGGCGGG
>DEIC01000008.1:0-657 GCA_002352285.1 Alphaproteobacteria bacterium UBA2784
TGGGGCGGGCGCGTGCTGATTATCGGTTTTGCCTCAGGCCGCATCCCCTCGATCCCCGCCAATCTGCCGCTCATCAAGGGCTTTTCCGTGATCGGCGTGCGCGCGGGCGAGTTCGGTCGGCGCGATCCCGAGAAGGGCGCAGCCAACCTGGTGCATATTGATGCACTCGCCGCATCAGGTAAGATCAGGCCGCATGTGTGCGCCGAGTTTCCGCTCGAACGCGCGCGCGATGCGATGCAGCTGCTCAAGGACCGCAAGGTGATCGGCAAGGTCGTGGTGACGATGGCGTGAGGCCTGCCGCCGTCACACCGTGCGCTTGGCCTTGTCCTGCTCGTTGGCGGAGCGGATCTGGTTGCGGATCGCCTCCCACTCGGCATCGCCCAGTCGCGACAGCTGCGAGAAATTGCCGCCGCCCGCAAGATACGACGCGCCATCAATCGCAATCGTCTCGCCCGACAAATACTCAACACCATCGGCCATCAGGAACACCGCAAGATTGCGCAGCTCCTGCATCTTGCCGACGCGGCCCATCGGATTGCCCGCCTGCGCCGGATCGGCCTCGGTGCCCATGGAGCGCGCATTGCCGGGGTTCAATCGCTCCCACGCGCCTTTGGTGGGGAAGGGACCGGGCGCAATCGCATTGAGGCGGATGCCATA
>DEIC01000008.1:767-3174 GCA_002352285.1 Alphaproteobacteria bacterium UBA2784
GCGCGCGTGACCATCTCCTCCACCGCTTCCGGCACGCGGATATCGCACACCAGCGGCGTCACCTTCACGTTGCGCTTCTTCGAGATTTCCTGCGCGGTTTCTTCCAGAACCGGCCCGCGCCGCCCGCAGATGTAAATCTCGGCGCCCAGCATCGCGTATTCGTCGGCCATCTCTTTGCCAAGGCCGGTGCCGCCGCCGGTGACGATGATGCGCTTGCCCTTGAGAAGATCGCTGCGGAACATGGTCATGGTGTCTGATCCCTGCTGATGCCAATGGCCAACACCTAGCACGCGCACCTTTGGCCCGGAAGCCGGGAGCCAGATTGTCCCCGTGCGCTGATCCCATGCCTATCGTCTCAGGCAAAGACGACGGGAGCAGGGCACGTGCCACAGACCAATGCAGATTTTGACGCGGCGTTTTCCTTCCAGTCGGCAGACGGCACGCCGCTGAACCTGACAGGCGCAAGCGTGCGCATGGATGTCAGGAAGGCGCCGGGCGCCGCCGATGCCGTGCTCTCGCTCTGGCCCGGCGCGGGCATTGATCTGTCAGAGGCCGCAACCGGCCGGGTGAAGATCAGCGTGCCGCACGCAACCATGGGCGCCATCGCACCCGGCGTCTATGCCTTTGACATGATCCGCATCGTCGGCGCGGCGCGCAGTCTTTTGTGTGCGGGCAGCATCACCATCCGCGAAGGAGTAACGGCATGAGCGCGATCACGGTCATTGCGCCAGCCGACATCACCATCACCGCGCAGCCGGATGACATTGCGGTCACGCTGATCGCCCATGGCGTGCAGGGAGCACCAGGTCTTGCCGGTGCGCCGGGGGTGGCTGGGCCGGTTGGGCCGTCCGGCGGACCCATTCCCGCGGGCGGCACGTTCGGCCAATTGCCGGTGAAGTTGAGCGATGCCAATGGCGCAGCCGCTTGGGCCTCGCGCACGGCATTGACGGTGCAGCCGGTTTTGCCCATCGACTGGAGCGATCTTACGCAAGGCCAGCTGCAGGGTTCAAACCTCACCAATCTCGCAAGCCGCTTTGCGACGGCCTATATCGCGCCCGAGCGCCAGTTCACCAGCGTGCTGAATGCGGTGTGGTACATTGGTGTGCTGACGCCGGTTCGCCTGCGCGCGGGTTTGATTGTGCGCACTTCCTGTCGCGCCACAGCCGCTTCAAGCATCGCCAACGCCGGTCTCGCCATCGGCTTCTCGCCAGTGGCGCCCGCGGGCGGTGCTGCCGTGACTGCGCTCGATGCTGGCTTCTCGAGTATCTGCTGGCGCGGGAATGGCGCTGTTGTTGCCTATCAGCGCGACGGCGCAACCGTTGCAGGCAGCGTTGTCATTTCCGGCTTGCCGGGCGCGCCATTTGCGATTGGCCAGCGTGCCGAACTGGTGCTGGCGATCGATGACACGGGCACTGGCGGCGCCATCACGCTGTTGCTGGATGGCGATCTGGTGGGGCGCGGCACGGTAACGGGGCTTGCCGCCAACGCCTATGTGTGGATCGGCCCGCGCATCTCGGGCTCATCCGATATTGTCTGGCTTGGCACCAGTGAGTGGCGCGACGTCAGTGCAGACACGATCAAGCGCATTCATCTTGATCCCAACAACGCGGGCGCTGCCATCGGCACAGAGCGCAATCCCTACACCAGCCTGCGTGATGCCATTGCCGATGCAAGCTATGATGCCGCGCGCCGCACGCTCGACATCGCGCTGCGCCGGGGCATCTATCGCGGCACGCTGGCGTTCCCCGCCACCAATTGGCGCGAGGTGCGCATCCGCTCTGTTCAGGGTCATGGCGCACAGATCTGGGCAAGCGAGCAGATCGCGCCCGGCGGCTGGACCAAAGTNNGAGGTAACGGCGGGCGCAACGCAAGGTGCGGGGCGCACGGGAAGCGTGACGCTGCCCTTTGTCATCTACTCGCGCGCGGCCCCCAATCTATCCTTCGCAACACTTGATGCAACGCCGGCGCGCTTTTGCGTGGTGACGGTTGCAACCGAGGGCGTGCCCGCAGGCTCCATCGTGGTGCATGCGCGCGGCGGCGCCGATCCCAACACGCTCACCTTCGAGCGTTCGCTTTACGATGCCTGTATTGCGCTCAATTTCGTCAGTGACAATGACTGGAACACCGGCACGCTCGACATCTCGGGCATCGAGACGCGCTATGGCTATGCGGCAAACGTGATGGTGCAGCGCGCCCGCGCCCGGCTGGAGCGCGTGATTGCACGCGGCGCCAGCGCCGGTTATGGCTTCCAGTTCAATCAGTCTGATGTTCAGGGGCAAACCCTGCTGGCCGAGGGATGCGCGGCGGATGGCTTCAATCTCTTTGGCGGCGGCTTTGCGGGCCCCGCGCCGGATATCGCAGGCCCGTTCGAGGTGACACTGTTCGACTCGGTTGCGCGCGGCATGCC
>DEIC01000008.1:3318-8723 GCA_002352285.1 Alphaproteobacteria bacterium UBA2784
GTGGCAACGTCGGCGAACCCGGGCCTTAACGTGCTCATCACCGCGCGCAACTGCACCACCAGCGGCGCTGTGCCAGCATCGGGCCATGTGGTGTCAACGCCGGTGGGCACAGTGTCGGTCATCAACGGCGCGGGGCTGGCGTGACGCTAGGCGAGCGCAAGGATCAGGAACGGCACCGCGCCAGCGGCCAGTGAAGTCGCCGTGCGCGGCAACACAAGGCCCCGCCGCCACAGCATGGCGATCTGAATGGCCACGAACAGGGCAGTGACCACGGCCATGAACGCGACGATGTTTGCGGGCGATGCAAGACCGGTCGATTCCAGCCAGATAAACCCTGCCACGCCTGCAGCCGTAACCGCGAGATTGGGCAGGATCAGCCGCCGCGCCATGCGTGCGCGGTTGATGCGCAGCTCCAGCGTGGCAAAGCCGATCCACAGATAAACCTGCAGGGCAATCAGCGGCAGCCAGTCAAGAAGGGCGCCTTGCCTGTCTGCCGTCAGCGCCTTGAAGCCGAGATGGGGCAAGAGGAATGGCGAGGCAAGGCACAGCAGAACGCCACCGCCTGCCACAGCCAGAAGGTAGAGGGGGGCCGTCCGGTCAAAGGCGCGTGTTCGCGCCGCATAAACCCGCGCAAAGAATGCCGTGATCATCAGCTGGTGCAAACCCAGCATCAAACCTGCAATGCGAAAACCGATCGCATAGGCCGACAGATCCCACGGTTGCGCAAATGCGCCAAAGGCAATGCGTCCGCCGCTGCCAATGACCATGCCGAAGAGCCCGTTGATGACCATGGGCAGGCCGATCTGCCACGCAGCAGCAAGCCGCGCCCGCAAGCCCGGCTCGCGCCAGCGCCGGAACAGGAGCATGGCAACCATGGCAAGCACGAGGCTGACAATGGCCCATGTGATTGCAGCGTCACCTGCGTCAAACCAGCTGCCAAAGACAAACCAGGCCGCTCCGGCCGCGAGAAACATCGCAAGTGCCGCCATGCCATCGGCCCACGCGGCAATGTTCCGCCGCGACAGCGTGCGCGTCAGGGTCGATGCCGCCCCCTGCACCGACACGCAAGCCGCAGCAAAGCAGGCCATGGCCGGAATGGCCTCACCCGCGAAGAGCAGCGCAATGCCGGCAAAAGTCATCAGGCTGGCGGCGGCAGCAGCAACGCCCGCGCCAAGATCAAAGACGCGCTTCTCGCCCCTGACGAGGTAGAGCTGCGGCACGGCGCTCAAGAAAGGAGAGCCCAGCACCAGCGCGATGAAGGGAGCGAGCGCGAACGCCAATTCCATCCCGGCATAGGTTTCAGGCAAGGCGAATGAAGCCATCGCCAGCGGTGCGAAATAGATGCTCAGCTTGGCAAGGCCAAAATTGCCGGAGAAATATGCGGCTCTCCTGAACTGCGCCTGCGTCAGTTTCATGAACCGCGTTTCCGCCGCAAACCTGAAAAGACGCTGCGCTCTGCCACCAGCATGACCAGTGTCATGGCCAGAATGGTGAGGTCGAGCCACACTGACCAGTGCCTGATATAGTGCAGATCGTAATCAACCGTCTCGCGCAGCTTTTCCACACTGTCCATCGCGCCGGTGCAGCCATTGACGATGGCCCAGCTGGTCAGCCCCGGCCGCACATTGTGCCGCGTCAGATAGCGCGTCTCGTGCGCCTCAAGGCTCAAGCCCTGCAGGTCGGTTTTTGTGGCGTGCGCGCGCGGCCCCACCAGCGACATGTCGCCCTTCAGCACGTTCACAAGCTGCGGCAGCTCGTCAATCTTGAGGCGGCGGATGATGCGGCCGACGCGTGTGACGCGCGGATCATTGTCGCCTGTCTGAATGACGCCGCTCTCATTTGCGGGCGCCGCGCGCATGCTGCGCAGCTTCAGGATTGTAAAGGGCTGGTTGTTATAGCCATAGCGTGTCTGGCGGAAAATGACCGGCCCGCGGCTCTCCAGCCTGATCGCGATCATCGCAACAAGCAGCAGGGGCGATGTCAGAATGAGCCCGAAGAGGCTGACGGTGACATCAAGCGCGCGCTTCTGGATGGCGCCCCAGCCCGAGATCGCTTCGCGCGATGTCTGCAACAGGATGTGCGAGCCCTCATCCATCGCTTTCAGGATTTCACCCGGAAAATCCGCATGGGGCAGGGCGACATAGCAGGAGAGCGGCGAGCGCTGGGCTGCAATGAAGAGCGCATTGTTTTCGATATTGTCCCCCGGCCTTGTAAGGAAGACGATGGCCTCCACATCCAGCGCCTTGATGTGCCCGCGCAGATAGTCCTCCGCATGCGGATCATCCGGCCGCAGAACAGACGTCACCTGCATGCGATTGGCGGTGCCCACCGCAACGGCGCTCTTGAATCGTGTGAAGTCGTCGCGGAAAGCGACAAGGAGAAGGCGCTCGGCGGCATAGCCGCCCGCCAGCATATAGGCGATGATCGCGGCCAGAATGATGCGCACCGTCACCAGCGCCGCCATGCCGCCGAAAAAGAGTACAAGAAACGCCAGGCGCGAGAAGGTGAGCGGCACCTGGCCGATATAGAACGCGGCGAAAAGCACAAAGCCGACCACGATCATCGTGTTGAGGATGAGCGGTGTCGTGCGCCGCACGTCAAAGGCGCGTTGCGGATTGTAAAGGCCGCTGGCGGCGGCAAAGACGATGAACCCGGCAATGGAAAGCGCCAGACCCTCGATATGGACGGGCAGGCGCTCCGGCGTGATCTTGGGGCTGAGCCCGATGATGCCCGCACCCAGCAGCGCCAGCATCAGCACATCGGCCGCCACAAGCGCCAGAATGAGGCCCATCACGGGCAGGCGGTTGATCTGCATTGTCCGCCGCCCGGTGGGCGCATGAACGCGCGCCTTTTCCGGATCAAAGGTTTCAGGATTGGCGGACACGGATCACCTCTGCAGGTTGTCCCGCTACAATCGCACCGGCAGGCACATCGCGCACGACAAGCGCATGGGCGCCGATCACGGCTCCGGCGCCAATGGTCACGCCGCTCAGAATGACCGCGCGCGTGCCGATCCACGCACCTTTTCCGATCATGATCGGCGCACCACGGTGCCGATAGGGTGGTTCACCGGAAAAGTCGAGACCCGCCGTTTCGATGACCACACCATCGGAAATGCGCACGTCATCGCCAAAGGTGACGCCGTACACTGCACCGATCACGCAATTTGTACCGATAATCACACGCTCACCGAGCTGGAGTTTTTCCTTTCCCTTGATCCGGCTGGACCAATGCAAAACCAGGGTCCGGTTTTGGGGAAAGAGAGCTGCCGCGCGCAAAGCCGAGGCGGCGCGGCCGCACAGGCCGCCAAGTCCCATGGCAACGCGTGTCACACCGGTCATCGGCTGATGACGCAGGATCGATTTGACGATAGATTTGATCCCGCTCGCCATCGTCAGTCCGCTCTTTGCCCGGCACATGAAACTGAAACTTGCCCACCTGAAAACCTTGTATCACACGGCAACCGACAGCCGCTACCGCCGCCATTTTCTCCAGCGGCGCACGGCAGATCCTGCAAAGCGCATGCGCCTTGCCGCCACGCATGCGGCGCGGCTGCCAAAGTCCGCCGCGGCGCTGCCACCAGAGGTGAGTGGAGCCGCAGCCGGACTGGCCAGCGACGGATTTGTCATGACGCCAGGTATCGTCAAGTCAGCGATGATTGACGCGATGCGGTCGTATTTTTCCGCCGAGCCGTGTCGAGACCCCTATCGGCCGGAATTGGGGCAATTCATTGCGCCCGGCCAGGCGCCCAAGGGAACGCATGTCGCATTCTTCCCGCTCGAAACGGTGGCGCGTGCGCCGCACGCCATGGAGATTGCCAACCATCCGGTGCTTCTTGCCATTGCTGAGCAGGATTTGGGGGCAAAGCCACTGATCAGCGCCCTGAGTGCGTGGTGGTCATTGCCGGCGGGCGACGGCACAGCCCAGCATGCGGAGAACTATCATCGCGATGTCGATGATCTCGATTGGGTCAAATACTTCCTCTACCTCACCGATGTGGACGAAAGCGCAGGCCCGCATCTTTTCATCCGCGGGTCGCATCTTGATCCGAGGCTGACCACCATCCGCCGCTATCAGGACGAAGAGGTCCACGCGGTTTTTGGCAAGGAACGCGAAGTGCGCTTTACGGGTCCGGCGGGCACATCGTTTCTTGAAAAGACCTATGGCCTGCATCGCGGATTGCCTGTCGTGAAGACGCCGCGCCTGATTTTTCAGGTTTTCTACTCGCTTCGTCCCGTGATTTATGGGCCGCGGCGGCCGCTCTTCCCGCGTGCAGCTCTGGCGGCAGGTGCGGACCCATATGTCAACAGCATCTACTTCGCATGAACCCGCGCCGCCTTTCCCTGCTGGCAAACGTGATCTGCGCATTGGTCAGCGTCAGCACGTCTTTGCCGCTGACCGGTCTTGATGGCAGCCATCGCGCCGACGCGCCCGAATGCGGCGTGGAAGAACCGGTCTATCTGCCCTATGGCGAATTCAGGCTGGCGCGCGCCGCCTTGTTCCGTTCGCTCAACGCGGCAGCCAGCGCCAATGACGCCGCCGCCTATCGCCGGAATGCCTGTGTGCTGGAGGCGCTGGCGCGGCGCGCCATTGGCGAGAACGCGCTCAACGCCGATGCCTGGATGACGCTGGCCGACGCCCGCGCCCGCGCCAATGAAATCAGCGGAACGCCGCCGCTTGACGATGTGGTGCGTCAGGCCTTTGCCAATGCCCGCGCCTTCGGGCGGCGCGAATATCCGGTGATCTCGCGCCGCGTCGAGTTTCTGGCGTTTTACAGCGGCGAGGATGCGGCCCTTGGCCAGTTGCTCGATGAGGAAGTGAACATCTTCCTCCAATACACTTCGCCCGGTCAGGCCATGAACTATCTCTGCTTCATGACCATGGAGATGGGCGAGGCCGAGACTGCGCGCGTGCGCGGCGCCGTCGCACGCATGCGGCCCGATCTTCTGCCGACCTTCGACAATGTCCTTTGGCGCATGCGCGAAGGCACCTACCCCAATATGCCGCGCGCCTGATTTTGCGCCCTTTACGCGGCCTTAACCACACAAGGTAAGGATGGCTTAACGCTGTCTGGTCTTGGCATCGCTGGGGTTGTCCACACTCTCAGGCGACTGGAACACAACCCCTTGGGGCGTGTGGTTTTCCTTGCACAAGATTTGATGGCATATAACCTGTTTCGGGGCCTTAACCATTGTGATTCGCATGAAATCCGGGGTGCCGTGGAGCGTGGCAGGGCTGTCGCCCGAAGCCCGCGAAGCAGCTCGAATAGCAGCGCAACGTGCAGGAATGTCCCTGCACGAATGGTTGAACCATCTCGTTTTTGAAAATCTTCCCCCCGAGGCCGTGAGTGAAGCCCAACATGCGGCCGACGCCTTTGCGTCCGATCGCATGGAATCGGGATGGAA
>DEIC01000008.1:8886-14595 GCA_002352285.1 Alphaproteobacteria bacterium UBA2784
GCCGTCAAGGCGCTGGAGCAGACGCTTTCGGCCCAGATCGCCGCCATCCAGGCGCAGGTCGAGCGGGCCGAGCGCCGCAGCGCCGAGGCGGCAGGCGCCGTCTCGTTCTCGATCTCAAGCCTGACCGAACGCCTCAACGCCTTTGATCCGCGCCGCCTCGCCGACATTGAAAGCAAGGTATCGGCGCTGGAANNGATGCCGCGCGCCTCGATCAGGATTTGAAGCGCCTTGATGCTGACCTGCGCAGCGCCATGCGCGAACTGGCCGCCCGCATGGATGGCGCTGGCCAGCGCGATGCCGACGCCCGCGCCCGCCTTGACGAGCAATTGGCAACGCTGAATGCCCGCCTTGATGTTGCCTCGCGGCCGGCAGAAGTCCCGGCAGGCCGCTTTGAGGCGATTGAGGAGCAGGTGGAACTCCTCAGCCAGCAGATGGCAGCGGCCGAGAAAAAGCATGGCGAGGCCGGCGCTGCCGCTGAACAGGCCCTGCGCGGTCTGGGCACGCGTTTTGAGGCCTCTGACAAGCGCACGCGCGATGCGCTCCAGCAATTGCAGGCAACGGTTGAATCCATCTTGAAGCGGATGGAGACGATTGAACACGCCCCGCGCGCGCCCGGCTTTACCAGCGGCTTTGCCCCCGCCATCCCGCAGGCAGAGCCGCCGCGCATGGAAATGGCGCGCGGCGAATTGGCGCCGCCGCCTCCCCAGTTTCCGGCGCCCCAGTTNNCCGCCGTCAGGCCCTTCGCCTTTTGAGCCGCCACCGCCGCGTGCAGATCTGCCGCCAGCCTTTGGTCCCAACAACAATTTCGGCGGTGGTATTCCCGGCCATCAGGAGCCTGATGGCATCATCCTGCCGGACCCCGAACCTGATCCGCAGCCGCGCCGCACGGATGATTTCATCGCCGCTGCCCGCCGCGCGGCGCAGGCAGCAGCCCAGGGCGACGCCCACGCCGCCGCCCGCGCGTTGCAGGAGCGCGCCGCCCAGACAGCGCCCGCCCGTGAAAAGACAGGCACGCTGCGCATCGCCCTGATTGCCGCCGGTCTCGTTGTCTTCATTGGCGGGCTCTACGTGCTCCTCAATCTCAATGGCAGCGATGGCAACCGGCCTGCGCCGGGCGCCAGCATTGGCGACATGATCGAGGGCAGCGGGCGCACCGGCACGGATACGCCGCCCTTCAGCGAATTGCCGCCCCCTGTTGCGACACCGCCTGTTTCTGCGCCGCCCGTTTCGACCGTTCCCGAGACGCTGCCCGAAACACCACCAGTGACGGCTCCGCCCGTCACAACGCCCGCAGAAGAGCCAGAGGCAAGCCTTGAGCCGCCGCCGGAAGAGGCGCCCGGACCCACAGCACTTGTGCCGCCGGTTGAGGCGCCGCCGGTAACGACGCCCCCCGCACCCGAGCCGCGTGACAATCTCGACGCGCTGATCCGCGCGGCCGAGCGCGGCGATGCCAAGGCCCAATATCTCTATGGCCTGCGCTTTGCCGAGGGTAACGGCGTGGCGCAGGACGATGTGAAGGCCGCCCAGTGGATCGAAAAAGCGGCAACCCAGGGGCTTCCCATCGCGCAATACCGCATGGGCGTGCTTTTTGAGCGCGGCAAGGGCGTCTCGCGCGATCTGGGCAGCGCCATGGAGTGGTACGAACGCGCCGCCCGCGCCGGCAACCGCAAGGCGATGCATAATCTTGCCGTCATCTATGCCGATGGCTCGTCCGGTCAGCCCGACTATGCGCAGGCCGCGCGCTGGTTCCAGGCGGGCGCCGAACTGGGCCTGAAGGACAGCCAGTTCAATCTGGCAATCCTCTACGAGCGCGGCCTTGGCGTGCAGCCCGACCTGATCGAGGCCTATCGCTGGTATGCCGCAGCTGCAGCCCAGGGTGACACCGATGCCCGCGCCCGCGTTGCCGCCATTGAAGAGAAACTCTCGGCCGATGATCTTGCCAAGGCGCGCGGGCTTGCCGAACGCTTCCGCCCCCGCCCGATGAACCCTGCGGCCAACGAACCGCCAACCTTTGGCGCTTGAAGGCGGCAGCGCCGCAAAGCGGTGCTAACCATCTCCGGCGGCTTTTGACTGTGGCTTTTCAGGCGGGCCCGGGAGTAGAAACGCACATCCCCTTTTCGCGCCGCGTTGCGACCAATGCAGATCTATCTTCCCATCGCCGAAATTTCGGTGGACGTGCTGCTCATTCTGGCGATGGGCGGGGCGGTGGGATTCCTGTCGGGCATGTTTGGCGTGGGTGGCGGCTTCCTGATGACGCCGTTCCTGATGTTTACCGGCATTCCACCCGCCGTCGCGGTTGCAACCGGTTCCAGCCACGTGCTGGCCTCATCCGTTTCAGGCGTGATGACGCAATTGCGCCGCGGCGCTGTTGATCTGCGCATGGCGGGCGTCATGGTGATCGGCGGCTTTGCCGGGTCGGGCGTTGGCGTCGTCATCTTCCGCATCCTGAAAGACTACGGCCAGATCGATCTCGTCGTATCGCTGTCCTATGTCGTGCTTCTGGGTTCAATCGGCGGCCTGATGCTGAGCGAAAGCGTGCGCACCCTGGCGCGTCAGCGGCGTGGCCTTGCGCCCAGATCACGCGCCAGGTCGCATCATTCATGGCTGCACGGCCTGCCGCTCAAGATGCGGTTCTACGTGTCAAAGCTCTATATCAGCGCGCTGCCGCCGNNCAGATCCTTTTCACGGTTGCGCTGACGACATTCCTCCACGCCGTCAACAACCAGACGGTTGACCTTCTGCTTGCCGCCCTTTTGATGACAAGCGGCGCGATTGGCGTGCAGTTCGGATCACAGATGGGCGCACGTCTGCGCAACGAGGAACTGCGCCTCCTTCTGGCCCTTCTTGTGGTCGGCGTTGCCATCAGGCTGGCGATTGATCTCTTTGTACCGCCCGATGACCCGTTCTCCCTGATCGTGGGAGAGCCGCAATGAAGCGCATTCTGGCAGCCCTGCTGTTTGCAGCCCTTGGCGGCGCGGCTCATGCAGCGGAATCGCTGATCGTGGGGCTTTCCAGCGACTATGTGCGCATCTCCTCCAGCTTTACCGGCACGGAGCTTGTGCTCTTTGGCGCGGTTGAGGCAACGGACGATGTGATTTCAGCCGAGGGCCGTGACATCGTGATTGTCGTGCGCGGACCGGGAACGGCAATGACCGTGCGCCAGAAGACATCCGTTGGCGGCCTGTGGGTCAATGCCAGCGCCGTCGAGTTTTCGTCCATGCCCGGCTTTTACTACGTGGCAAGCACGCGGCCGCTGAACGAGATTGCAGCACCTGCCGTGTTGCAGCGTTATCAGCTGGGCACCGCCAATCTTTCGTTCGACGTTGAGGAGGCGGGCGGTGCAGACATTGCCGACACCGGCAAATATGCCGAGGCTGCCGTGCGCCTTAACAGCAATGACGGCACCTATTATGCCGGCACGAATGACATCGTGCTGACCGGCGGCTCGCTGTTCCAGACGCGCGTGCCGATGCCCGCCTCGGTGCCGGTCGGCAATTACCGTGCCGAAGTCTATCTCTTCCGCAACGGCCAGGTGATCAGCGCCTATTCAGCGCCCATCTATGTGGACAAGTCGGGTCTCGAGCGCTGGCTCTTTGCCTTCGCGCACGACAACACGGTGCTCTATGGTCTTGCCGCCGTGTTGATGGCGCTGGCCATTGGATGGCTGGCGGCAACCGCCTTCCGCGAGCGGTGATCAGACCGCATCGCGCGCCAATTGGCGCGATGTGAAGCGGTATAGCTGCGAGCCGCCGATCAGGACGGCGTCAAAGCCATCGGGAAAAATGCCGGCAAAGCCGTCATCAAATACATCAAGCCCGCCCGCATAGGCCCCAAAGGCGGGCAGCAAAAGCCGCGTGCCGTCGCACACGAAACAGCGCCGCCGCAGACGCCGCCCGCGCACATCTATGGAGGCAACCGGGTGAAGATGGCCCGCAATCTCGCCCAGTGCCGCCATGAAATGCGGCTCGTGGCGGATGATGATGTGCTCTTCGCGCCATTCATCGGTCACTGCCGCTGCCGCAAAATACGCGGCCTCGGGATCATGATTGCCGGCGATGAAGGTAAAGCGCGGGCCTGACGCCACCAGCTTCTCCAGACGATCTGCCGCCTCTGCCGTCATGCGCGAAAGCGCCTTGCCGTCATGGAATGTATCGCCTGCAAGGATCACATGGGCAGGCGAAAGCCGCGCCATCACATCCGCCAGCCGGGCAAGCGTTGCGATGCTGTCATAGGGTGGCAACAGCGTGCCGCGCGCTGCAAAGGCGGAGCCCTTTTCCAGATGCAGGTCGGATGCGATCAGCGTCTGCCGGGCGGGCCAGAAAAGCGCGCCCGAAATGTCGGGCACGAATTCAGCACCGTTGAGATGGATTTTCTGCGCGCTCATGCACGCCCCTGCCGGATGACATCATCCATGCGCATGGCCTCTGCCGCCAAAGCTTCCGCCGCCAATGCTTCCGCCATCAGTTCTTCTGCCGCTTCCGCAAGCAGCGCATCATCGGTGGAGCCATGAACCGGCACTTTGCCGATTTCAAGCAGCATCGGAAAGGCCAGCGGCGACACCTGGGCAAGATGCTTCGTCACGAGTTTGCCTTTCGTGCGCGCCAGCATCGCGGCAAGGCGCGGCAGATCAAGCATGGTGCGTGTCGCATCATTATAGGCGGCTTTCAGAAGCAGGTGGCCGGGATCGTGCTGGCTGAGGACATTGAAGATGAGATCGGATGAGAAATTGACCTGCCGCCCGGATTTTTCAACGCCGGGATGTTTACGCTCGATCAGGCCTGCGATGACCGCGCAATTTCGGAACTGGCGGCGCACCATGGCACTGTCGGCGATCCAGGCCTCAAGGTCATCGCCCAGCATGTCCTCGTCGAACAGCCGGTCCATCGCAAGGCCCGACATGTCGCGCAAGCCCCACACGCACAGCGCATATTCACTGGCCACAAACCCCATCGGCCGCATGTTGAGGCGCTCCAGCCGCCGCGTCAGCAACATGCCAAGCGTCTGATGCGCCAGCCGCCCCTCGAACGGATAGCAGGCGAGATAGAATTTTGACCCGCGTGGAAAGGTCTCGATCAGCAACTGGTCAGCCTTGGGCAGCACCGATTTCCATTGCTGGATCTTCAGCCATTGCGCCACCTGCTCGGGCAATTTTGTCCATGTGCGCGCATCTGCCAGCATGGCCCTCACCCGCGCCGCAAGGAACGTGGAGAGCGGAAACTTGCCGCCCTGCCAGACCGGCACCTTGGGCGCTTCCGCCGTTGCGCGAGTGACGAATGCCTCGGTGCCCTCGACACCCTCAAAGCGCAAAACCTCGCCGCCGAACAGAAACGTGTCGCCGGGCGACAGCTGATCGACATAGAACTCCTCGATCTGGCCGAGCGGCCTGCCACCATAATTGCGCGTGCGGGCGCGCGATCCGCGCATCAGGCGGAGGGTCAGCAGCGGCGCTTCGATGATCGTGCCGATATTGAGGCGATAGCGTTCGGCGACTTTTGGATTGGCGATGCGCCAGCGCCCGTCCGGCATCTGGCGCAGCCGTGCAAAACGCTCATAGGCTTTCAGCGCATAGCCACCGGTCGCAACGAAGTCGAGCACCTGATCGAACTGCGCACGCGGCAATTGGCGATACGGCTCCGCCGACGTGACGCTGACATAAAGGTCGTCCGCATGAAACGGCCCGCCAACGGCGGCGCCCAGCACATGCTGCGC
>DEIC01000010.1:0-1903 GCA_002352285.1 Alphaproteobacteria bacterium UBA2784
GTCGAAGTGATGCGCGCCGCAGGCGGCCGCGATCTGACCCTGCTGCACACCGTGTCGGCCTATCCAACGCCGCCCGCGGAAGCCAATCTCGCCTCCATTGATCTCATTCGCCGCATGACGGGCCTGCCCGTTGGCTGGTCGGATCACACCGTCAATCCGGGTGTTATTCACCGCGCTGTCTCGCGCTGGGGTGCGGGCTTTATCGAGTTCCATCTCGATCTTGATGCCTCGGGCGCTGAATATGCGGCCGGCCATTGCTGGCTGCCGGAGCAGATTGCCCCCGTCATTGCCCAGGTGCGCGCCGGCGAGCGCGCCGATGGCGAAGGCTTCAAGAGTGCAAGCCCCTCCGAATTGCCTGACCGTGACTGGCGCGCCGATCCTGCCGATGGATTGCGCCCCCTGCGCCACATCCGCGACGAATGGAAAAAGGCATCGTGAACAGTCTGGCTGCATCGCTGGGCGCCAAGGGCGGCGCAATTGCCATTGTGCAGGCGCGCATGGGCTCTACGCGGCTGCCTGCCAAAGTGTTGAAGGATATTGCGGGCTGGCCGCTCATCAAGCATGTGATCCACCGGCTGCGCGGGGCAAAGTCGATCAACCGCATCGTCATAGCTACCACACACAATGCCGCTGACGATGCGCTGGTCACGTGGCTTGAGAAGAACGAGCCTGAGGTCGCGATCATTCGCGGCCCTGAAGACGACGTGCTGGCGCGCTATGCGCTGGCGGTAAGGGCGCATGATCCCGCCACCATCATCCGCGTCAACGCCGATGCGCCACTGATCGACGGCGCCTTCATTGACCACATTCTGCGGGTGATGCGCACCGAAGAGACCGACTTTGTGATGAGCCTGCCGGGCGAGCCCTGCATCCATGATGGTGTGGATGTGTGTTCGCGGCGCGGGTTCGAGATCTTGCTGCGCGAGGGCGGCGATGACCCGGTCGCGCGCGAACATGTCACTGCCTGGTTCAAGGCGCATCAGGATCGCGTGCGCGTCTCCCACATCCGCATTCCCGATCCCTGGCGCTTTTCCGGCGCGCGGCTTTCCGTGGATGCGCCTGCCGATGTCGCCTTCATCGAAACGATCTATGCGCGGCTGCATGCGCAGGCGGGCGAAGCATCGCTGGCTGATCTTGTAGCGTTGCTGCGGCGCGATCCCGCGCTCCTCGCCATCAACGGCCATGTGCGCCAGAAAAGCGTGGTGGCGCAAAGCGGCACCATCCTGATCCGCTGCGATGGCAGCCCGAAACTGGGTTATGGCCATGTCATGCGCATGCTGGCGCTGGCCGAGGCGCTGCGCGACGCGCATGGCTTTGGCGCAGTCTTTGCGATTGCGCCCGATGCCGAGGCCCAATCGCGCATCGCCGCGCAAGGCTTTCCGGTTCTGACGCAGCCGCCGGAGCTGGAGGAGGCCGCCTGGCTCTCCGCCCTTCTGGCGGGTGGCGCACCACGCGCCTTGATTTTGGATGTGAGGACGAAACTTTCACGCGCCGATGTGATGCGCTTGCGGCGCATCGGTGCGCTGATTGCAACAATTGATGACGGATCAGATCGCCGACTTGCCGCGGACCTTTCCTTCCTGCCGCCGGTGCCACAGGCACGCGCGCTCTTGTGGCGTGGCGCGGTGGGCGAGGCGCTGATGGGCTGGCAATGGACGTTGCAGGGCGCCGCTCCCATCACACGTATCGCACGCACGCCAGATGCACCCTTGCGGGTTTTGGTAACGATGGGTGGCAGCGATCCGGCATCACAGACATTGATCGCCGCGCGCGCGATTGCGGCGCTGGGCGATGCGGTTGAAGGAACGGTCGTCATCGGCCCCGGCGTCATCGATGCTGACGGGCTGGCAGCCGCGCTGGCAGCGCTTTCGCCGCGCCCGCGCGTGGTGCGCGCACCTGAAAC
>DEIC01000010.1:1967-34636 GCA_002352285.1 Alphaproteobacteria bacterium UBA2784
ATGAGCGCGGCGGGGCGTACGCAATTTGACGGGCAGGGCGCAGCGCGGATCGCTGCGCGTATCACCTCAGCATTGGAAACGCGCAAGCTTTCAATGCGTGCGTGAAGGCAGCCGGGCGAGATAGCGCGCGGTCTCATCAAACGCTGCCTCAAACCCTTGGCCATCGTCCGGGCGCACGGTGCGGCAGACAGGCGCCATGGGTTCCATATCCGCGCCGCCAGCCGTCCAGCTGCGATGGAGCTGGATCTTGAAAGTGGGCACACCCAAGCCTGCTGCCATCCACGCCACCGCATTGGCAACACAGACTGCACCATCAAGCCCCGCGATCATTGCCGCCGTCTCATCCAGCGCATTTTTCTGGTCGAGATCGGGTGGCACATGCAGGCGCACACCCGACATGGCCTCGAACGCAGCAATCTCGGCGGGCTCCGCCCCATACTGGATGCAGACAAATTCAGCATCGGTGCGGCGCGCAAACGACGCCCAGAGTTCAAGCGGTGGGTATTGCAGCGCCCGCAATCCCGTAAGCTTGCCGGAGCGCCACGACAATCCGATCTTGCGGCGCGGCCCCAGCGATGAAAGCCATGCGCTCCAGCATGCAGCTCTCCCAGGATCGGCGCGCAAGAAGCCGCGCGCAACGTTGCACAGAGCCGGCCATGGCCCGATCAGATGGGGCAGGCTGGCAAGATCAGTGGCCAGATCGAAACCGGCAGGCGCTTCGTCCGGCATCGCAATGACATGCGCCTCTGGAAACGAGCGCGCAAAAAGGGGAGCGAGTCGCGGCGCGCAGGCAAAAGTCACATCGGCCCGCGCACACAGATCAGGAATGTATGAGGCATAGGCAATTTCGTCGCCAATACCCTGCTCGGCCAGCACCAGGAGCGCTTTGCCCGAAAGCGCCTCACCCCGCCAGCGCGGCAGATGGGGAAATCGCTTGCGGCCCTTGAGTTCCAGGCGCCACTCATATTCCGCCCAGCCGCGCACGACTTCACCGCGCGCCAGCAGCGCGGCAGCACGATTGACATGCAGCTGCGCATTCTGCGGCGCGATCGCCAGCGCCCGCTCATAAAGCGCAAAGGCTTCGTCGAACTTACCATCGTCAAAGGCAAGATCGCCCAGATTGCCCATCGCCTCTGCCGATTGCGGGTTTAGCCGCAGCGCCTCGCGATAGAAAATCGCGGCGTTGTGGAGATCGCCTGTCTCGCGCACGATCGTGCCCAATTGCAGCCATAGCGAAGCCGTGGCGGGCGAAAGCGCCAAGGCGCCCTTCAACGCCTCAATCGCATCGCCATGCCGCGCAAGCCGGGAAAGCGCACGCGCCAGCCCGCATGAGGCGGCGGCAATGCCGGGCTCGCGGATCAACGCCTCCTGAAAGAACCGGGCCGCGCGGTCGGCCATGCCAAGGTCAAGCGCTGCCTGGCCGAGGCCGCACAGGGGCTCGTAGGCATCTGGCATCAGCGTATGCGCGGCGCCATAGGCCTCCAGCGCCACCGGCAGCGCACCACGCGCAAGGGCATCGTCGCCAAGCCCCAGATGGCGCCGGAAAGTCTCGTGCGTCTTGTGTGCCTGCGTGTGAGCCATGGCCGATCCTCCCAAGCGCGCGTTAACGCCTGCTTAACCAGAACTTGGCGGCCAGACCTTAGCGCCGCGTTTACGAGGCGGCTGCGACACTGCAGGCGGAGGAAACTCGCGTGATTGACCCAACCGTCCTTCAGGGCTTCTTCAATGCCCAGACGACGCTCGCGCTGTCCAGCCGGCGCGCGGGAACGAGCACGCTTGCCTCATCCTCAAGCCTTTCCTCGGGCGTGGTGCCGCCGTGGGATCCGAAAGCAGCCCAGCCGCGCGAAACCGAACGCCTGATCGCTGCCCTGCGCACCGAAAAATTCGTCGATTTCGATGACAAGAGCTTTGACCGTGAAGGCGTGCCGGAAGACCACAAGAAACTCTTCGGCCTCTATAAGGCGCTGAACACGCTCTCCATCATCGCCAATGAAGCTGCCGACAAGGGCACAGCCGCAACGCGCCTGTCGGGATTTGACCGGAGGTTCCAGCTGGGTCTTGCCCAGTTTACCGATGCCCTGGCCTCCACCAGCTTTGATGCGCTGACCCTGATGACGGGCAGGAAGTCCGACTACATGGAAAGCCCGCTGGCGGTGCCGCGCGACCGCTCGCAGTTTGCCACGCGCGCGCTGCGCGTCGGTGATCCCAATCTGGCGCTGGAAAACATCACCGGCACGGAAAGCTTCACCATCCGCGTGCGCAAGAACAATGTGGACACGGATGTGCTGGTTGACTTCTCAACGCTGTCCGGACCGCCCACCATCAGCAACATTGCCAAGCTGATGAATGACAATCTGGCCGCTGCCGGCATGGTCACGCGTGTAACGCGCGCTGAAGTCGGCAAGGCCGAGGGCGATGCACCCCGCAAATGGGGCCTCAAGATCGAAGGCGTCTCAACCGAGCAGTTGAGTTTCATCCCGGCTGCATCCGCGCCTGCCATCTATGCCGTGGCGGCCATCGGCAGCGGTGAAACTGCATCGGCGCGCCTTGCCAAACTGGCCGATACCGGCGCGCCTGCGCCGGTTGTCGTCAACACCGAAAACATTGCCGCAGAGGGCGGGGCCTTTGTACCCGTCACTGCGAAGACGGACAGTGACGGCAATGTTTTTGTGCTGGGCACAGCGAGCGGCAGTTCCGGAACGCAGGTGCTGCAGGGTGAGAAGGATCTGATGCTGCGCAAGCTCGACTCGGCGGGCAATGTGCTTTGGACGAAACTCCTTGGGACCAGCGATCGCGCCGAGGCGGCAGCCCTGGCTGTTGACAGCGAAGGCAGCGTCATCGTTGCAGGCCGCATCAACGGCAGGATTGATGGCAGCGCCAAGGGCGGCGGCTGGGACTCGATTGTTGCGAAGTTCGACAGCGAGGGTGAGGAAGTCTTCCTCCGCCAGAATGCGCCGCTGGCAAATGACGAGGCAACCAGCATTGCCGTCGCTTCTGACGGCTCGATCTTTGTCGGCGGCGTCACCAGCGCGAAGCTCTCCGGTGTCGCGACCCATGGCGGTGGCACCGATGCCTACATTACCCGCCTCTCCGCTGACGGCGCATTAGTCTGGAACCGCCAGTTGGGCGGCGCGGGCAATGAACGCGTCGCGCGGCTCGCCTTTGCGGACGACGGCGAGTTGCTGGTTGCGACCACGGAAGATGGTGTCGCGCGTCTTGCCAAGTATGACGTATCAAGTGCCGCCAGCGCGTCCACCTGGGATGTAACCCTGGGCGCGCTTTCGGGAGGTGCGATCAGCGCACTGGCTGCGCGTGACGGCAAGGTCTATGTCGCGGGCTATACGTCAAACAGTACATTCGACGCGGGCGGGCTTGCGACAGCCAACACGCATAATGGCGGCGTCGATGGCTTCGTGATGACGCTGACCGATGACGGCGCGTCGGTCACGCCGGTCGAAACAAACTATATCGGATCAGACGCCACGGATCGCGTGCGCGATATCGCAGTGACTGCGAGTGCAATCTATGTCACGGGCGAAACCAATGACTATCTGCCGGGCGTAACCACCGCGCCTGAGGGCGGCAAGAGCGCCTTTGTCACCAAAATTCCGCTCGATGGCAGCAATGCCTTTCAGCATGTCTTTGGCGGTCCGGGCGGCACAGGTGCGGGCGCAGCCATCGTGGTGGATGAAACAGGCACATCGGTGCTCGACGCGCTGGGTCTGCCGCGCGGCGAGCTGGATTATACGCCTGCCCGCACGCTGACGGCGCGCACGACGGCGCGGCCGGGCGACTGGTTCACGATTGCCGTAGATGGCGGGCGCGAGCGGCGCATCACCATCCGCGAGGGCGAGACCGTGCGTTCGCTCGTCAACAAGATCAACCGCGTGCTGGTGCTGGATGGCAAGGCGAGCGTCAAGCGTGGCGCTGATGGCGATCAGCTGCGCATTACGGCGCGCGAAGGCTCCATCATCGACATCAAGGCGGGGGCAGACGGGCTTGACGCGCTGAAGGGTCTGGGCCTTCAGCCCGGCAAGATCGTGGCTGCTTCCAAACTCTCTTCGTCAGGCCTTGATGACGAAGACGAAGAATCTGCAACCGATGCCGCCGATGCCGAAAAGGAAGAAGAAAAGGCGACCGACAACATTTTCGGCCTTGGCCTGAAATCCGGTCTCTCTCTCCTGTCGCGCGAGAATGCAGCCGCCGCCAATGACGCGATCCGCGATGCGATGAGCGTCATCCGCAAGGCCTATCGCCAGATCACGCGTGATCCCGCCCTTGATGCCCTGCTTGAGCGCCGCAGCGGCGGCACCGTGCCCGCCTATATGCGCGCCCAGCTGGGCAATTATCAGGCTGGCCTTGCCCGACTGCAGGCGGGCGGCGGCTCAACCGGCGGTTTGTTCTGAGGGCGGGGCAAGTGGAGATTGACAATTGTCTTGTTCGCTCTCCCCTTGGGGAGAGCAGAAATTTGCTCTTCAGCAAATTTCGTGAGGGGGCATTGGAGCGGCAATGCACACCAGACCCCCCACCCGATCCGCAAGTGCGGATCGTGCCTCCCCCGAGTGGGAGGCGGAACCGAAGTTGGCGCAGGCGCGCTACGCCCGCCCATTAAACGCCAGCGGCTGCATGCGGCGCGGACCGGTGCTGCTGCCATAGCCGACGGGCGGCTGCGTGCGTGCAGCGATGTCGTCGGCAATCGCCTTGACGATGCCCTCTGTCACGCGGCGTACGCGCTCCACCGCCAGGCGATGCTTGTCGAGCGCGCCGCGGAAGCGTTCGGTTGCTGTCGTCAGCGCCATGCGCAGGTCGGGTGAGGCGCTCGAAAGTGCGCCCTTCTCGCGGCGAAGCCCGGTCATCTCGCGCGCATAGACGGCGGCAAGGCGCGTGCGTTCATCGTCAAGACGCGAAAGCTCCTGCGGCCTGCGCTCCGCGATGAGAAGGATTTCCTTCTCGACAAGCCCGGTCAGCCGTTCGGTCAGCTGGACAAGATCGCGCGCGCGTGTGCTGGCATCGCTCATGGCTCAAGCCCCTGCATCCTCAGGATTTCGGCATAGACCTGATCGGAAAGTCCGATGCCGCCTGCCGACGCAATCGACTTGCCGTATTCGGTCAGAAGAAAGCCGCGCATCACGGCCTCGCCGTGACCGCCGCCAAACAGGCCATCGGTCTTGAGGCCCTCAAACATCGGCTGAAGCATCTGCGTGATCGCCATGGCCTCAAAGTCGCGCGCGGCTTCACGTGCGGCAGCGCGGTCGCGGATGCCTTCGCCCGGATTGCGCGGATTGAAGGCAGGCCCGGAAAGGGCGGGATCGATGCGAAGACTGTCCATCACATCACCTCGATTTCCGCCTGAAGCGCGCCAGCGGCCTTGATCGCCTGCAGGATCGAGATCATGTCGCGCGGGCCGATGCCCAGCGCATTCAGGCCGTCAACCAGCTTCTGAAGGCTTACGCCGTGATTGAGTACGCCCAGACGCGCGTCGGAATCGTCATCAACTTCGATATTGGTGCGCGGAACGACTTCGGTATTGCCGCCTTCGGAAAGGGGGCCAGGCTGGCTCACCTGTGGCGTCTCCGTGACGCGGATGGTGAGATTGCCCTGTGCGATGGCGACTTCGCTGATGCGCACATCCGCGCCCATCACGATGATGCCCGAGCCTTCGTCGATCACGACCTTGGCAACCATGTCGGGTTCGACGCGCAGCTGCTCGATCTCGGTCATGAAGGCAACAACACCGCCCGGGCGCGCGGCCGGCATCGTCACCTGCACCGTGCCGGGGTCAAGCGCCATGGCCGAAAGGCTGCCGGTAAACGTGTTGATTGCATCGGCGATGCGGCGCGAAGTGGTGAAGTCGGGATTGCGCAGCGCAAGGCGGATCACATCCATCTGCGCCAGCTCAAACGGGATTTCACGTTCGATAATGGCGCCTGAAGCGATGCGGCCTGTAGTCGGCACGCCGCGCGTCACGGTGGCGCCATCGCCACCCGCAGCAAAGCCGCCAACGGCAATCGGTCCCTGTGCCACCGCATAGACATTGCTGTCTGCGCCCATGAGCGGCGTGACAACCAGCGTGCCACCCATCAGGCTTTTGGCGTCGCCAATGGCGCTCACCGTAATGTCGATGCGGCTGCCCTGCGTTGCAAAGGGGGGCAGGTTCGCCGTGACCATCACGGCGGCCACGTTTCGGGAATTGACCTGCTCACCGCGCGTGTTGACGCCAAGGCGCTCCAGCATCGACTGGATCGACTGGAGCGTGAAGGGCGCGTTGCGCAGACTGTCGCCGGTGCCGTTAAGGCCAACCACGAGACCATAGCCGACCAGAAGGTTCTCGCGCACGCCCTCGACATCAACCAGATCCTTGATGCGCGAAAGCGCCTCGGCCGAGGCCTGGGGCACCAAAGCGCCGGGCAGTGAAATGAGCGCCGACAGGCTGAAGGCGGCAAAGGTGCGCAGAAGGCGGGAAAGTCTTGTCATGGCAGGCGCTTTCATGCGGAGAGCAGAGTTCTTCGACCCACATGAAAGCGAGAAACGTGCCACACCGTGCACGGCCTAAGCCGTTGAACGGAATCAGGTTTTGGATGGGCGGGAACGCCTGTGCCGGCCGATGCGGTCAATCCTGCCCGGCAAAATCTTCCCGCTGTTAGGCGCAATTTAACCATGCGCGCGGCAAAGTGCGCTTCGACGTGAAAGGAAAGGGAGGGGCAAAGATCTCGCCCGCAACCGCCATGCGCATCAATGCGACCGGACGGATTGAAACGACGCAGTCATTGCGCCGCCGCGAGAAGGTGCAGGGTGCAGGCTCAGCCTTTCACCTTGATGAAGCCCATGAAACGCATCACGCCCCGGCGGCCGACGCCGCCATTGGCGTCGGCTCGGTTGAAGCCCTGATCGCCATTCAGCAGGCGCCCGATGCAACCACTGGCCGTGCCAAGTCTCTGGCGCGCGCCGATTCCATTCTTGATGCGCTCGATGACGTGCGGGTTGGTCTGCTTTCCGGCGGCGTGCCGCGCGCAACGCTCCACCGCCTGGCCCATCTGGTGAAGGAGCGTGACGGCGAATTCACCGACCCGCGCCTCTCCGAAGTGCTGGACGAGATTGAGCTTCGCGCCTGCGTCGAACTTGCCAAGCTGGGGGAAGCGGTCTGAGATTGCCGTCTTTTGCTGCACCGCACCATCATAAAAGCTTTGTAATTCAAGGGATTTGGCGCAGGCGGAATTGGTTGTCGGAAGCGCGACTCGCCGATATAAGTCGCGCGCTTTCGGGCCGGTTCCGGATGATCTGATCCCCCACGATCCGGAATGGATGCCCCAGAAGATGGAGCCAGTCGCCGATGGGTGTTGTTCTCAGTGCTGACTACAAGCCAAGCGAGAGCGAGCCGTTCATGAACGAGCGGCAGCGCGAATATTTCCGCCGCAAGCTCGAAAACTGGAAAGAAGAAATTCTGCGCGAAAGCCGCGAGACGATCCAGAGCCTCCAGAGCGATACGGTGCAGCATGCCGATCTTGCTGACCGCGCTTCCAGCGAGGCCGAGCGCGCATTGGAGCTGCGCACGCGTGACCGCCAGCGCAAACTGATCTCGAAGATTGATGCCGCCTTGCGCCGGATTGAAGACGGCACCTACGGCTTCTGTGAGGAGACGGGCGAGCCGATCACGCTGCGCCGTCTTGATGCCCGCCCGATCGCAACGCTCTCCATCGAGGCGCAGGAACGCCACGAACGCCGCGAAAAAGTCTATCGCGACGATTGAGGCGCGGGGCGAACCTGACATCCCAGATTGACCTGCAGCTCTTTCCTTGCGCCTCCCCTTGCCTATAAGGGGTGAGCGGAGCGCAAGGGACTTGAGTGAGCGGCAAGCGAAACTCAAGTCCGGTGGGGTTGCGGGCCGCTGCACTTCGCTTTGAGAGGGTGCCCCCCACCGATTTGCGAAGACGCAAATCTGCCTCCCCCAAAAAAACAGGGGGAGGCGAAAGAACCGCCTGAACTGACCAATGGTCGAGATCGTCACGCCAAGGTCATGAGCCGCATTTCAACTGCTTATTGCACGCCAAGCGCGTCAAATCAGGGGAGGTTCAATGCCGCTGTCTCGCCCGGCGTGCGGCTCGCGTCGAAGCTCTCAAGGAACTTGTCGAGCGTATCAATCGCGGCGACGGCCTTTGCAAGATCGCGGAAGGCCACCGTGTCTGGCGCAATTGCGCGCGTCACCGCATCGAACGCAGGCCCATAGGGCGTTGTTTCCATGCGTGCGCCCCAGGCTTCGCGCAGCCGCGACAGCCCGCGCGCATCGTTGGCCAGCGTGTAAGCAATCACGGCGCGCATTACATCAAAGCGCGTGATGTCATCGACGGCGCCCGTGCCCGCTTCGGCGGCCAGCGCCTCAAAACGCCCGGCGGCGACCTGCCAGTCGGACGCCATCCAGGAAATGTCGGCCTTCAGACGGCGCGCATCAGCGCTGTCATCCTGCTCCAGCGTTTCCTGGGCCAGCTGGAACTGCTTCATCTCGGCAAGTGCGCGCGCCTCAAGCAGGCGGCGCTGGATCAGAAGTTCATCAGGCAGGCGCGTCTGGCGCGTGGAGCGGATGGCATTGAGCGCCTTCTCCGGCTCACGATCCATGAGATAGACAAGGGCGAGCCGCGTCGCGACAGCTGACCGCGCCACGCCCTCAAGGCGGTTATCGACCTGATACTGCAAAAGCTCGGTTGCCTGTGTGAGAAGGTCAACCGCGACAAGCCGGTCGGCAAGGCGGCGGATCATGTCGTCGCCCAGCCGCCCGATCGGCGTAAGTTCCTTGAAGTCATAATAGAGACCGACGGCCTGCACCGGCGGCAGCGCATCGGCCTTGCCATTGAGGAAGAGATCTTCAAAGGCGCTTGCCATGTCTTCACGCACATGCCGCGCCAGCGGATCATTGGGAAAGCCAAGCACAGCGGCGCGCATGGTCAGAAGCCCGTTGCGGTAGTCGCCGCTGGCAATCTGCAGATCGGCAAGCGCTTTCAGCACCTGCAGTTCCAGGCGGTCGCCCCGCCAGCGCCAGCTCAAACGCTCGAGTTCGGTGATTGCTTCTTTGGGCGAAAGTGCACCCGTGCGCGCTTTCAGCATCAGGATGTCAAAGGCAGCGCGGGCCTCCAGCGGGCGATTGCCGCCTTTGGCCACCTGATTGAAAAGCTCCATCGCCGCTTCACTGCGGTCGAGGCGGGCAAGTAATTGGCCCTTGAGCAGCCTGGCTTCGAGCGCCTGCGCGTCTTCATGGCCTTCGGCAGGCATCGCTGCAAGCGCGCGCTCGGCAAGACCAAGGTCATTGACGGCAAGCCCCGTCGTCGCGGTCGCCAGGCGGAAACGCGCCTGCCAGTCGCCGGGATAACGCCCGATCCACTCCTCACCGGCGGCAAGAGCCGCACGCGCCGATGGCCAATCCTCCAGCGCGACCGCCACCAGACCGCGCATCAGCTGCGCGTTGGGATCAGAGTCAAGCGCGCGTGTGGCCAGGTCTTCGCGTGCACCGGTAAAATCGCGGAACAGAAAGCGGCCAACCGCGCGCGTCGCAAGGAATGTGGGGTCAAGCACAGCCCGCTCGTCGTCCGCCGCCAGAATGTCGAGCACGCCAAGCGCTTCAGGGGCAAGTCCATGGGCCAGATAGAACTGCGCCAGCTTCAGGCGCGCGGCCGAGGGGCCGGCCGCATCGTCGCCAATGGCATTGAAAAGCCGCGCATGCTCGCGCGCAAAGGCGGAAGCAGGCACGCGCCAGGCGGCATAGTCCATGAAGGCCGGGCGCAGCGTATCGCCCAGCGGTTTGCGTTCCGGCGCATATTGCGAAACCGTGCCGGCCGAAAGCGACAGGCCGCCGCCGCTTTCAATCAGGGCCTCGTCACCCTCGATGGTGACGGTCAAATCATCTGCATGCGGACGGATCGCAAGCCCCTGCGCCGTTTCGAAGGCCGTGAACTCGACAAAGTCGCGCTGGGCGATCAGGCCCTGAACCGCGCCAAAGGCGGTCACGGCAATCAGCGGATCACCCGCGTCAGGATCCGCAAATTGAATGACGCGCGACGCACCCGTCAGCGCCGCGCGCACGCGGCTCGGACCCACCGTGCGGGCCTCGCGCAGCAGGCGCACCGGCAGGGGCGTTTCCATGACGGATGGCCCCAGCGTCAGCACCCAGGTCATGCCTTCGCGCGAAACCGTAGCCAGCGGCTCGCCCGCAAGACGCAAGCGGATGACCGTATTGTCGCCTGCGCGCATCCGGCTTGCTTCGGTGACAAAATCGAAGAAACGCTCGGGCAGGGCTTCGACGGCAAAGGGTGCATCGCCGTCAAACACGGCATAGTAGGTGCGGCCGCGCTGAAAGAGGGCAGCGGGCGTCTCCACACCGAAGGGAAACTCAAGCCGCAAGCCACTGCCGATGACTTCGGCGCGCAGTTCCATCGGTGCGGCAGCAGCCGCATGGGCCAGCGCGTCACCGTCAGTGGCCGCTTCCGGCGCATGATCTGCAGCGGCATTGCGTGCGGCAGCTGCAATGGCGTCTTCGGTCGCGGGTGCTTCGGCGTGCGCGGGTTCTGGCGCCGTGTGAGCAGCGGCATCCGTGCCGGGCGGTGCTTCGGCATGAACCTCGGGCGCGGGTGCAGGCTCAGCATGCGCCTCAGCCGGCGTTTCAGTCGGCGCGGCAGCCTCGGCCTGTTCGGCGGGTGCAGGCTCTTCCCCGGCGGGTTCCACTTCTGCCGCTGCTTCCGCATGTGGCTCAGCGACCGGTGGCGGCGCCTCATGCGCGGTGTCGGCGTGCGGCGCGCCTTCGGGTGGGGCCTCGGCCGTGGCGCCTGTCCGGTCAGCTTCGGGAGCCGACATCGGCACGATGCCGCCTTCGCTGTCTGTGCGCGGGCTGCGGATATCGAAGGCGATCTTGGGTCCGTCGCGGAAGTGATGGATGGGCGAGGAGGGATCAACCTGCATCCGCACCACAAGGCGGCCCGCTTCATTGCCGGACGCAAATCCGCGCACGAAGGGCGGAGGCGCATCGGTCAGGCGTGATGCAGCAAGCTCTGCACCGCGGGCAAACGTGATGGTAAGGGCGCCCTCGTCAAGCTCCAGCGCATAGTCAACGGCCTCCGGCCAGTCAAAGACGATGCGCGTATAATCGCTGTGCTCGCCCACGCGCACGGCCACCGCCAGAGGCGGCAATGTGGCGGGATCAACCGGCGTGCGTTCCGCATCTTCGCGTGCTGCCGCTTCGGCCGCCGCCGCATCAATCTCGGCCTGCGTGGGTGCGATGTCAGGCGGATCGCCTGAAAAATCCGGCGAGACCAGATCAATGGCAAGTGCTGCCGCATTGCGGCTTGTGTGGATGCGCCAGCCGCGCTTGAGTGCGGCACGCAGCGTGCGGCCGCCGTCGTCAAGACGCGCGACCGAAATGTAATCGGGCATGGCGCGCGCCAAGGCGGCCGGATCAACGGCAACCGTGCGGTCAAACCGCACCACCAGCACGCCGTTGGCAACGCTGGCGTTGAAACGTGCAGCACGCGGCAGATCAAGCGTGAAGCGGGCGTAACCGTCCGCCACCATCGCAGTGGCTTCGGCTCGGGCTTGCGGCGCGGCAGCGGGCGCAAGAATGCCAGCGCCCAGGCACAAAAGCAGAAGCGTGCGCAGCACCAGACGGCGCAAATCTGCACCGTTTCTGCTGCGCTCTGCGCTGCCGCTTTTGCCCTGAAAAGACATGAAAGATCGCCGCCTCGCCGACGGTATTTGCCTCACCCACTGACCCTAGGCCGCATGGGTTAACTACTGCTTAAGGATGCGGTGTCACCCAGCCGGTGCAGGCGGGGTGTTGGGGGCGGGATCGCTGGTCGGCGTGGACTCCGGCTGCGGCGCGGGCGGCAACAGGCCGGTGGGTGCGCGCGTTGCCGCATCTGCGCCGGGCGCAGGCGAGACAGGTTCAGCTGAAGCGGGCGTCGCCGAAGTAATGGTCAGCGGCTCGGCATCAACTGCAAGCGGCAGGGTATCGTCAGGCGAACCGTCGGCCTGTGGCACAATCTCGGTCACATTCTCTGCTGCCGTGCCTGCGCCCGCGTCGGGTTCCGTGCTCACTTCCGCACCTGCATCCGCCGCAGGGCTTTCGGCATTTTCTTGCCCCGCAGGCTCGCTCGTCGGCGCGGGCTGAGGAACCGTCACGGCCTCGTCAACCGGTTCCGGCGCCGGGCTGATATCGGTCACGGGTCCGGCTGGGGCCGTTTCAGGCGTCGCTTCTTCGGAGGGGGTTTCAAGCGGCAGGGTCTCGCCAATCGGCGTTTCGGTCACGGGCACAGGTTCTGGCGCGGGCGCTGCTTCAGGTGCAGGTGCTGGCTCGCTCAATGCGGCCATTTCCGGCATGTCGAGACGGCGCACGAGTTTGACCGTCAGCGCTTCTGCAAGCTCCGGCTTCATCGCGGCCAGGATCGGCGCAAGCTTGGCGGGCTTCATGCGGGTGGCCACATCCAGAAGCACCTGTTCCTCCAGCTCTTCAAAGATGCGCGCGGCATCCTTGGGTTTCATGGTCTCATAGACCTTGACCAGTGCCTGGATCTGCTTCTCGGCCTCTTCATCGCGCGCGCCCAGCATTTCGCTGATGCGCGCTTCGATGGTTTTGAGTTCCGTCACGCGCGCGTCCACGCGCTGCTCGGCGGCCTCGATCAGCTTGGCCTGCATGTCGAGCTCGCGCTCGCGCGCATCCAGCTCTGCGCGGCGGCGCGACAGGCTTTGCAGCACCTGGATTTCAGATGCACTCATCGAGGCTGGATCAGCCAGCGGTGCGATATCGTCCGTGGCGGCGATCTCGCTTGCCGCCCCGCTTTCGCCATGCGCAGGATCAACCGCATGGCCGTCAGGCGCAGCATCCGCCTCTGGCTCCGTTGACGCATAGGCCGGCGACAGGCCGGCCACGCTGCTTGCCCCCGTCAGCATGTCGAGCGTTTTCAGCGCCAGCACGGCAGCCAGTGCAGTGGCGGTGACAGGCAGAAGCCGGATGCGCGGGGTGGACATGGGCGTGATCTCAGCGTGCGCCGCGCAAGGCTGCGGCGATGGGATTGGGCATTGAAGGCGGCGCAGCCGGGCGGGGCGCCTCGCCCGCATCATTGGCGCGGCGTTGCGCCAGCCGGTTGGCGAGCGCATCCGCCGTCTCGATAATCAGCGACAATTCGCCGGTCAGGGCGCGCGCCCTGGCGGCTTCACCCGATAATTGCGCGCCTGCATGTTCGGCAGACTGCTTGAGATTGCGCAGCGCGGTTTCAGCCCGCTGGGTGGTGGCCGAAAGTTCGCCGACAAGTTCGCGCAATGCACCTTCACCCGCGCGCAACGCCGAGAGTTTGCGGCTGATGTTCACGCAGGCAAAGGTGGTGGCGATCAGAAGCCCGGCAACGAGGAGGTCAATCAGAAGGGCGGCGGTCATGTGGCAATTTCCCCTTACGCCAGTTCGCGCGTGGATGGCCGGCGGATCTTTCCGTCAACCCGCACCGCGACATGATGGCCCACGCGGCCCATGCGCCCGCGCAAGAGCGGCACGCCACCCGAACGCAGTTCGATGGCCGCATCGGGCCCGGTGTTGAGCAGAAGCGTCTGGCCGACTTTGAAGTCCATCACTTTGGAAAGCGGCATCACCTGCTCGTCGAGCACGGCGTCGATGTCAATTTCGGTGGACCACAGCTCGGTCGCAAGATGGCTTTCCCAGATCGAGTCGCGGCCGAATTTTTCGCCCATGAACTGCTGCAGCAGAAGCTTGCGGATCGGTTCCAGCGTGGCATAGGGCAGCATCAGTTCAAGCCGCCCGCCGCGATCTTCCATGTCGATCCTGAGCTTGATCAGGATGGCGGCATTGGCCGGCCGCGCGATGGCGGCAAAGCGCGGATTGGTTTCAAGCCGGTCGAGGGTAAAGGCAACCGGCGCCAGCGGCTCGAACGCGGTGCGCATGTCATGCAGCACGACTTCGATCATGCGCTGCACCAGCGTGCGCTCGATCGTGGTATAGGGCCGACCCTCAATACGCATCGCCGCCGTGCCGCGCCGCCCGCCCAGAAGCACGTCCACGATGGAATAGATGAGGTTTGAATCAACCGTGATGAGCCCGAAATTGTCGAGTTCCTCGGCCCGGAACACCGAAAGGATTGCGGGCAGGGGGATGGAATTCAGATAGTCGCCAAATCGGATCGACGACATGTTGTCGAGGCTGACTTCCACATTGTCGCTGGTGAAGTTGCGCAGTGATGTCGTCATCAACCGCACCAGGCGGTCAAAGACGATTTCAAGCATCGGCAGGCGCTCATACGAGACAAGCGTGGAGTTGATGATCGAGCGGATGCCGCTCTTCTCGCCGCCCGCATCACCCGCCATGTCAAAGCCGAGCAGGCTGTCGATTTCATCCTGATTGAGGATGCGTTCGGACGCGCCGTCAGCCGCAGCAGCGCCGGACCCTGCATCCTGCCCCTCCTGCTTCAGCATCGCCTCCCACTCATCGGCGGCCTGGCCGTCGGCGGGATTTGCGTCAGTGGCATTGGTATCCGTCATCGTCGTGCCTCTGATGGTGGCGTTACTGGATCAGCATCTGCTTGAAGAGCACGTCGCGCACCTCAGTCGGTGCAACCGACAGGTTCACGCGGCGCAACAGCTCTTCCTTCAGGCGGAACATGCCCGCCGACCCTGAAAGGTCTTCGACGCGCAGTTCGCGCAGGAATGTCTGGAAATTGTCGAGCACGCGCGGCAGCACCGGCTCGATCAGCGGAATGTCTTCGGGCGCAGCAAGCTCCAGCGCAACGGCGAGCTTCAGGAATACGGGCTTGGCATCCGTGCTGCCGGCCAGGTTGACGAGCATTTCGGGCAGGTCAAAGAACGCAGGCGGCGCCTCCGCCACAACTTCTTCCGCATGCGCTTCTTCCTCATCGCCTCCTGCGAAGAGAAAGAAATAGGCGCCTGCACCGCCAAACAGCAGCACGGCGGGCGCGACAATGAAGAGAAGCAGCTTCTTCATGCTGCGCTTCGGCTTCTCGGGCGCGATCTCGCCTTCCGGCTTCGCCTCTTCCGCATCCGCCTTCTTTGCCTTGTCGTCTTTGGCCTTGGCCATTGTCATGCCTCTTGATGCGTTTATGCGGCATGCGCCTTGTCGCGCGTGCGCGTGCTGCTGCTCTCCTGCACCACGCCGCCATGCTCTTCCGGTCTGGTTAAAAACGGGTTGAAGAAATCGTCCATGCGGCAGGAATTGCCGGGCGCGAATTGCCCTTTGCCGCATCACGCCAACAGGCGCACATCGCGAAATCCGCTGATTTCCAGGGTTTCCGGCGTGGCACGGGCCTTGCGCTCGCATGATGCGGGGCAAGAACGCCCAAACCTTGCCAAGCCCTTAACGCCGGGCGCTGGCGGACGATGAAGGAAGAAGACCGATGGACAACGCGCTTCTGCTCAGCCTCTCCAAGCAGATGGTGATGCGCCGGACCATGGACATCATCGCCAACAACCTTGCCAACATGAACACGACCGCGTTCAAGCGCGAGAGCGTGCTGTTTGAAAGCTTCACCGTGCCGGTGGAGTCGGTTGATGAGAGCGGCAATGCCACAACCGAGAACCTTACTTTCGTGCGCGACTATGGCGTTGTGCGTGACCTGATCGAAGGCCATTTGCAGACGACGTCATCGCCGCTCGACATCGCCATCAAGGGCGAAGGCTTTTTCGTGATCGGGACGGACGAGGGCGAGCGTTACACCCGCGACGGCCATTTCCGCCGCGACCCGGAAGGCCAGATCGTCACCAATGACGGCAACCCGCTTCTTGATGACAGCGGCAACCCCATCGTGCTCTCAACCGAAGAGACGTCCATCAAGATCGCCGAAGACGGCACGGTTTCAACGGAGCTGGGCGTGCGCGGCAAGGTCGCGATTGTCACTTTCGACAACACCCAGGACATGCAGAAGACCGGCGCGGGCCTCTATTCGACCGGGCAGGCGCCCAAGCCCGCCGAAGGCTCCACCATCATGCAGGGCATGCTGGAAGCCTCGAATGTGCAGCCGATTGTCGAAATGACCCACATGATCGAAACCATGCGGGCCTATCAGGCTTCAACCGAACTTCTTTCCACCAACGAGGACATGGTCCGCCGGGCAATCCAGAAGCTCGGCGAGGTCAAGGTCTGAACATTCACGCGCGCTGACGAAGGATTGATCCCATGAGAGCGATGAGCATTGCGTCCACCGGCATGCTGGCCCAGCAGCTGAACGTGGAAGTCATTTCCAACAACCTCGCGAACATGAACACGACCGGCTACAAGCGCCAGCGTGCCGAGTTCCAGGATCTGCTCTATCAGAACATCGAGCGCGTCGGCGCAGCGTCGTCAGATGCAGGCACGGTGGTGCCCTCGGGCATCCAGATCGGCGTCGGTGTGAAGACGGGTTCCGTCTACCGCATCACCGATCAGGGCAATCTCCAGTCCACCGAGAATTCGTATGACCTGGCGGTGCAGGGTCGCGGCTATTTCCGCATCACCCTGCCGTCGGGCCAGGAAGCCTATACGCGCGCGGGCGCCTTCTCGCTTTCGCCGGAAGGCCAGCTGGTCACGGCGGATGGCTTTACGGTGGCGCCCGGCATCACCATTCCGCAGGAAGCAACCGACGTCATCATCAATCCGCAGGGCTCTGTGCAGGTGATGCTGCCCGGTCAGACCGGCCCGCAGACGGTGGGCCAGCTTGATCTTGCGATCTTCTTCAACGAGGGCGGCCTTGAGGCGATTGGCGACAATCTGTTCCTCGAGTCCGCAGCATCGGGTGCGCCCAATACGGGCACGCCCGGCTCGACCGGCTTTGGTACGATCATGCAGGGCTTCCTTGAAACATCGAACGTCAACGCCGTGCAGGAAATGACGAGCCTGATCACCGCCCAGCGCGCTTACGAGATGAACGCGAAGGTGATCTCGACCGCCGATGAAATGCTCGCCATGACCTCGAAGCTGAGGTAAGCGCCATGAAGCTCCGCGCCTTTCTTTTCGTTGCGGCCTTTACGCTGACCATGTGCTTTGGCACGGGCGCATTTGCTGCAGCGCCCGCCGCTTCCCTCGGCTTCAAGGATGCGGTGACGGCAGCCCTGATCGGCGAGGGCGCGCCCGCGCGCCTTCAGGTCACCCTCGCGGGCGCCGTACGCGCCGCCGAAGACCCGGCGGTGCTCATTACCGAATATGATGCCGAGACGGGCCGCTTCCGCGCTGACTTCACCGCGGAAGATGGCAGCCGCCGCACCGTTCATGGCAAGGCCGAGGCGCTCATTGCCGTTCCTGTTCTGGCGCGTGACCTTGCCATCGGTGATGTCATTCGCGCCGAAGACATTACCTTTCGTGACATGGCCGCAAGCCGCGTGCAGCGCAGCTTTGCAACCGATGCCGCGTCTCTGGAGGGCATGGCTGCCCGCCGCGCCATGCGCGCTGGCGACACCGTGCGCCTGGGCGACGTGCAGCGCCCCCTGATCGTCAAGAAGGGCGATCTGGTGACGATCATCTTTGAGACCGACGGCATCATGCTGACCGCGCGCGGCCGCGCGATGGCGAATGGCGCGATGGGTGATGTCATCCAGGTCGTCAATGTCCAGTCGCACCGCACAATCGACGCTTCTGTCACCGGCACTGGCCGCGTGGCGGTATCCGTGCTGTCGGCCAGCGACTTTACTGTCATTTCCTCGTCAAACTGAACGCGCCGGAGATCACCATGCGCCGCCTTACCTTGCGTGTCCTTTCGCTTGCCGGTGCCGTGCTGACGCTTTCTGCGTGCGGCGCCGCCACGCGCATTTCCGAGATTGGCGCCGTGCCGCCGCTCTCGCCCATCGGCAATACGCAAACGATGATGACGCCCGATGCGATGGGTGGCACCGCGTCGGTCGTACCGGCCTATCAGCCCGCGCCGCAGCCGGTGCCCCAGCCGGAAGTGCGCCGCGAGCCCGAGCCGCGCCCCATGACGGTTGCCCATCACCCCAATTCGCTGTGGGCGGCAGATGCGCGTGGCTTCTTCAAGGATCAGCGGGCATCGCAGGTCGGTGACATTCTGACGGTGAATATCCGCATCGAAGACAAGGCCGATATTGCCAACACGACCGAGCGCACGCGCAACAACACCGAAGACGCCGACATCACCAATCTGTTTGGCGCCGAGGCGGCGCTGGGTCAGCTGTTGCCGGAGGAATATGCGCCGGAAACGGCTGTGGGCCTGGGCAGCTCCTCATCGACCAGCGGTGCGGGCAGCGTGGCGCGCGCCGAAACGATCGAGTTGACCGTGGCTGCCGTTGTTGTCGGCGTCATGCCGAACGGCAATCTGGTGATCGAAGGCCGTCAGGAAGTGCGCGTGAACTTTGAAGTGCGCGAGCTTTACATTGCCGGCATCGTGCGCCCCGAAGACATCTCGAACGACAATACGATCTCGAACGACCAGATCGCCGAAGCCCGCATCTCCTATGGCGGTCGCGGCCAGATCACCGAAGTGCAGCAGCCGCGCTATGGCCAGCAGCTCCTCGACATCATCCTGCCGTTCTGATGCAGGTAATGCAGAAAACGGAAAGGCCGGGCGCGATGCCCGGCCTTTTCGCATGCCCCCAAGCGCACGTCGCGCTATCCCCCGCCAAAGCTCTGCACCAGGCTCCCGGCAATCAGGTGCCAGCCATCAACCAGCACAAAGAAAATGAGCTTGAACGGCAGCGAAATCACGACAGGCGGCAGCATCATCATGCCCATCGACATCAGGATCGAGGCAATCACCAGATCAATGATGAGGAAGGGCAGAAACACCATGAAGCCGATCTCGAAGGCGCGCCGCAATTCCGAAATCATGAAGGCTGGAACGAGCACATGAAGGGGCGTGGCGTCCGCATTTTCCGGCATGCCATTGCCCGCCAGATTGATGAAAAGCTGAAGATCATCATTGCGCACATGCGCCAGCATGAAGCCGTGGACGGGTGCGGCGGCGCGCGAAAAACCCTCTTCAAGCGTGACGGTTTCTTCCATCACCGGCTTGATGCCTTCATTGTAGGACTTCTCAAGCACCGGCGCCATGATGAAGAAGGTGAGGAACAGCGCAAGGCTGATCAGCACCGAATTGGGCGGGCTCTGCTGCAGGCCGATGGCTGTGCGCAGCAGCGACAGCACGACCACGATGCGCACGAAGCTCGTCACCATCACAAGGATGGAGGGCGCAACCGACAGAATGGTAATGAGGGCGACAAGCTGGATCACCTGCGAGGTGATGCTGCCGCCCTCGACATCAAGGCCGAGGTTTGGCACATCAATCGTCATTTCCTGCGCAAGCGCCGCGCCCGGAAAAACGAGATGCGCCAAGAACGCAAGACCCGCGCAAAGGAGAATGCGGCGCATCATCATTGCACCTCTGCCGTTGCAGCGGGCAGTCCGCTCTCAATCAGCGTCTCGCCATCCGGACCCAGAATGACGACATGCTCGCGGTCGTCGCGGCGGATGATGACAAGGCGGCGGCGCGCATCCAGCGCAATGCTCTCAACGATGGAGAGACGCTTTGTTGCTTTGCCGCGCGCCGCAAGGGCAGGCACAAGGCCCAGCCGCTTCACGCCGAAGGCCGCCAGCGCAATGAGCGCCAGCACACCTGCCAGCGCCGCAGCAAGCCGCATGAAGGCTTCAAGTTCCATCGAGAGAGCGTCCCGGCAAAATGTGGTTTCAGCACAACGTGGCCGGGATCGTGCGGGCTTAACCTTAAGCCCCGGTAAAAATTGCCGGGTGGCAAGGGCCCGGTGCGGAAAAAAATGCCGGGCGCAATTAAGCCCCTCTTAAGCACATCCGGCAAAAACTCTTGGGAGAAGAAGGCAGGAAAGCCCTGACCGGAGTATGACCATGGACCTGACCAACACGCCAGTGCTGCAGATGCTCCGCACACGGATGGACTGGCTGACCGCACGCCAGGCTGTCCTTGCTGAAAATATTGCCAACGCGAACACGCCCGGCTTTCGCGCCCGCGATCTTTCCGAGCCTGACTTTGCCGCCCTCCTGCGCGGTGAAACTGCATCTGGTGCCGCAGGCAAGGTCGAGATGGTGGCAACGGCGGATGGCCATTTCGGCCTGCCGCCTGCTGCTGCGGCTGCAGAGCAGCGCGGCTTTGCACCCGTCGACCGGCCCGATTCCGAGTCATCGCCCAACGGCAATTCGGTTGTGCTGGAAGAGCAGATGATGCGCCTGTCCGAAACGCAGATGGACTATTCCATCGTCACGGGCCTCTACAAGAAGACACTCAATCTCTTCCGCCTCGCGCTGGGCCGGACATGATACGGCTGAAGGAGAACGATCATGGACTTTCATGACTCAATGACGGTTGCCGCCTCCGGCATGCGCGCGCAGACAAGCCGCATGCGGATCATCGCGGAAAACCTTGCCAATGCGAATTCGACGGCCGCACGGGCAGGTGAAGACCCCTATCGCCGGCAGATTCCGACCTTTCAGGCCGAGCTGGATCAGGTAACGGGCGTGCGCATCGTGCGCATGGGCGGCACGATTGCCGACCGCGCCGAGTTTCGCAGCCAGTACAATCCCGGCCATCCCGCCGCTGATGAGCAGGGCTATGTCAAGCTGCCCAACGTCAACGCGCTCATCGAAATGATGGACATGCGCGAAGCCCAGCGCTCCTACGAAGCCAATCTCAATGTGATTGATGCGGCGCGCTCGATGATGGCGCGCACCATCGATCTTCTGCGCCGCTAAGGGGGCATAAGCCATGGCGATCAACCCGGCTACCGCCCTTCAGGCCTATATGAATGCCGCGCGCGTCGGCGCAGGCGCTGGCGGCGATGCCACCGGCGGCACGGGCGGCACCAGCTTCTCAAGCCTTGTTGCCGAAGCACTTGGCGATGGCGTTGCCCAGACCCGCGCAGGCGAACAGGCGATTGCCGATGCAGCGCAGGGCCGCGGCGAGCTGGTCGATGTCGTGACCGCGATTGCCGAAGCCGAGGCAACCCTTGAAACCATCGTGACCGTGCGCGACCGCGTGATCAGCGCCTATCAGGAAGTGATGAAGATGCCGATCTGACGGCATGGATGATTGCCCGTTTTCCTCAACTGCAGAATGCAGGGATTTGACTGACATGACCGGCGCTGAAGTGCTCGACATTGCATCCCAGTCGATCTGGGTGCTTCTCAAAATGGCAGGCCCCGTGATGCTGATCGCGCTCGTGGTCGGCACGGGCATCGGCATCCTCCAGGCGCTGATGCAGATCCAGGAAGCAACCATCGTGTTTGTTCCGAAAATTCTGGCGATCTTTGGCGGGCTCATCGTGCTTCTGCCCTTCATGGGCGATGTCATGTCCGCCTACATGCAGGATGTTGTCGCCCGCATTGCCGCGCCCTGACGCACGAAATGGCGGGGCGGCCCCATGACCATTGATCTCTCGCACATCCTGCCGGATCAGGTCTGGCCGTTTCTGCTGACCTTTGCGCGCGTCGGCGCGATGATGATGTTGTTGCCGGTCATTGGCGAAATGATGATCTCGCCGCGCTTTCGCCTGTCGATTGCGCTGGCAACTTCTTTGTTGCTGACGCCGATGACGGCTGCGGTCATGCCGCCGATGCCGCCGACAATTTTTGCGCTCGCAGGTCTCCTCATCACGGAAATCGTGGTCGGCATCGCATTGGGCGGCGCCATGCGCCTTGTCATGAGTGCGCTGCAGGTGGCAGGCAGCGTGATTGCCATGCAGACCGGCCTCGGCTTTGCCATGGCGGTGGACCCGACGCAGGGCGCACAATCCGCGCTCATCAGCACGTTTCTGACACTCCTTGCGATCACGCTGATCTTTGCCAGCGGCATGCATCATCTGCTGATCGGGGCGGTGCACGGCTCCTATCTCTTGTTTGCGCCCGGCGTGCTGCCGGACTCTGCCGACCTTCTCGAACTTGTCGTGCGCATGGTCTCCGGCGCCTTCATGCTGGGCATCCAGATGTCGGCGCCATTCCTGGTGTTCGGCCTCGTGTTCTATCTCGGCACCGGCGTCATTTCGAAAATGATGCCGCAGGTGCAGATTTTCTTTCTCACCATGCCGGCCAATATCCTGATCGGCTTCACGCTTCTGATGGCGCTTCTGGCGCTGATGATGACGTGGTTCCTCGACCGCTTTGCCGCCGATATCGGCAGCCTGGCGGGATAGGGAGCGCCCATGGCCGAAGAAAACGACAAGTCACAAAAAACAGAAGAGCCAACACAAAAGAGGTTGGCCGACGCCGCCGAGAAAGGCGAAGCGCCACAAAGTCAGGACGTCGTCACGTTTATGATGATGGCGTCCGCAACCCTGATCGTCGCCGTGATGGCCGCACCGGCCGCTTCCACCTTCATGCGTGACTTCCGCGCCTTTCTGGAGCGCCCGCACGCATTTTCAGCAAGTGGCGCGGGCATGATGGAGACCGTCAGCGCCATTGCCACGTCGCTTCTGACCCTGATGGCGCTGCCCTTGGGCGCGATGCTGGTCGCCGCCGTACTAGGCCACGTCATCCAGAATCCGCCGCGCCTTTCTGCCGAGCGCCTGAAATGGTCGCCCTCGCGTCTGTCGCCGATGGAGGGCGCCAAGCGCATCTTTGGCAGCCATGCGCTTGTCAATTTCTCAAAGGGCATCATCAAGATGGTGGCGGTGGGAGCAGCTGGCGTCTTCACCATCTGGCCCGACCGCGCCCGTATTGCTGAAGCCGTCACGCTTTCGCCCGAACAGATTTTCCCTGCAATCTCGGACCTTGCGCTTAACATGCTGGGCGCGATGCTGGCCGTGATGGCGGTCTTTGCCGCGCTGGACTGGTTCTTCCAGCGCTGGAGCTTCATGCAGCGCATGCGCATGAGCAAGCAGGAGATCAAGGAAGAGTTGCGCCAGTCGGAAGGCGATCCGATGGTCAAGGCCAAGCTGCGCCAGATCCGCGCCGAAAAGTCGAAAAAGCGCATGATGGCGGAGGTGCCCAAGGCGACCGTCGTCATCATGAACCCGACCCACTTTGCGGTCGCCTTGCGCTACGAGCAGGGCGAGATGACGGCCCCGGTCTGCGTGGCCAAAGGCGTGGATGCGCTCGCCCTGCGCATCCGCGCGGTGGCCGAGGAGAATGGTGTGCCCGTGGTCGAGAACCCGCCGCTGGCCCGCGCCCTCTATTCTTCTGTGGATATCGACGACGTTATCCCGCCCGAGCAGTTCAAGGCAGTGGCGCAGGTCATCGGCTATGTTTACCGTCTGCGGCGCCGCAACTGACGCCTTCCAGTGATTCGCCGAGTGACCCTGAAATGACGCTTGAACCCCAATCTGCGGAACCTGAAACGCCGCCGCTCGCACCGCCCGAAAAGGCGGGCCCGCGCCGCCGGATCAACATGCGCGATCCGGGCCACGCCGCGTCACTGGGTGCGGCCGTGTTCATGGGCATTGCAATTGCCGCAGGCGTTCTGTCGGTCATGTATCAGGAGCAGGCGGGCTTTGCCGGTCTTGCGCTGCTCGTCGGTTTGACACTGACCGGCATCGGCTTTCTGGTGGCGATTGCCGTATCCGAACCCAAACCGCTGTTCCGCGATAAAAAGGCCAAGGTGCTCATCAAGGCGTTTGACGGTTTTGAGCATGCGCTCGCCGTCACCAACCGCGCGGGTGACATCGTTTTTGCCAATCGTGCCTATCGTAAAATGGCAAGCCCGGCGACGGGAGGGCCCGCAACGCCGCCCGAGCTGATGCTGGACAGTCAGGCCGATATGGCAGGCCGCCTTTATCGTCTGGTGCGCGCAGCCGCCGAGGGTGGCAAGGCCAGCGCCGATGTGCGCGCCAAGCCGCGCAAGGATGAAAAGCAGGCCTGGTTCAAAGTCACCGTCTCACCCTTAAGCGAGGACAGCCGGCTCACCATGTGGCGGCTGGAGCCCTCAAGCGATGCGCCCGCCAATGGCGGCGGGGTTGTGTTGCCGTTTCCCGGCGTCAAACTGAATGAGTCTGAGACAAATGAAGCGCCAGCCTTGCCAGCCCCGGCCCATGCGGTTGAAATGCCATCCCAGCCCGACATCCCTGTGACCAGCTTCTTCACTGCGGCCCCCATCGGCATTGCGCTGATCAATGGCGAGACGGGTTCGATCGAGGAGGCAAACGACGCGCTTGCCCGTTTCCTGCGCGAGGATTCAACACTGGCGCTGACAGGCCGCAAACTGGCCGACTGGGTAGCGCCTGAAGATCGCACCGAACTGCGCCAGCGCATTGAGGCCGCCTTGAACGGCAACGCCCCCGCCGCGCCGGCCGAGCTGCGTTTTGGCGTGAAGGGTGATTTCTCGGGCCAGGTTCATGTGGCGCGCGCCCGTACGCAGGGCGCCGGTGACGATGCGCCCGCCTATAACGCCGCCATCTACATCATCGATACGACCGACATGCGCGCGCTGGAAACCCAGTTTGCGCAGGCGCAGAAGATGCAGGCCGTCGGCACGATGGCGGGCGGCATTGCGCACGACTTCAACAACATCCTGACCGCCATTCTGGGCTTTGCCGACATTCTGCTGGGCAAGCACCGCGCGGGCGATCCCTCGTTCGGCGATCTCATGCAGATCAAGAGCGGGGCCACACGCGCCGCCCGCCTCGTCGGCCAGTTGCTGGCCTATTCGCGCAAGCAGACGCTTCAGCCGAAACCCTATTCGGTGAATGATCTTGTGACGGAACTGTCCGAGATGCTGCACCGCGTGCTGGGCGAGCGCGTCAAGCTCTCGCACGAACTCAGCCGCGACCTATGGCCCGTGATGGTCGATGGCGCGCAGTTCGACACGATGATCGTCAATCTTGCGGTCAATGCGCGCGACGCCATGCCGGATGGCGGCACGGTCACGATCCGCACGTCAAATGTGCTGGCCGCCGATGTCGCTGCCGAGGGCTATGCGATGATTACGCCGCGCGACTATGTGCGCATCGAAGTCGCCGACAGCGGCACCGGCATCCCCAAGGAAATCATCGGCAAGATTTTTGAGCCGTTCTTCACGACCAAGGGCGTGGGCGCAGGCACCGGCCTTGGCCTTTCCATGGTCTATGGTTTCGTGAAGCAGTCGGGCGGTTTCATCTTCCCCGAAAGCGAGCCGGGCAAGGGCACGGTCTTCAAGATCTGGCTGCCGCGCCACGACGCAACGGCGGAGGAACTGACGCCGGTCGAAGACAAGCCCGTGCCGCGCGATCTCACCGGCATGGGCACTGTGATGCTGGTGGAGGACGACAACTCCGTCCGCTCGTTTGCGGCGCGCGCGCTCACCATGCGCGGCTATACGGTGCTGGAAGCCGAGGGCGGCGATGCAGCGCTCGACATTCTGCGCCGCTATGATGGCCAGATCGACGTGCTGCTGACTGACGTGGAAATGCCCGAGATGAGCGGCCCCGAACTCGCCCGCAAGGTGGGCGAGCTGCGGCCCGGTCTGAAGATCATCTTTATGTCAGGCTATGCCGAAGACGCCTTCCGCCGCTCCGGCGAGGACGCCAGCGAGATCGAATTCCTGCCCAAACCCTTCAACCTGAAACAGCTCGCCGCCAAGGTGAAAGACGTGCTGGCCAAGGGTGGGGAGGGGTAGAAGCGTAGCCCCTCAAATCCTGTGGCCCTTCGCTTTGCGATAGGCCTCTACGATCTCAAGCGCGGAGCGGTCCTGCACCGGCAGAGCGGCATCAGACGTGCCCAAGGGTGTCACGCGCGAACCCCATTTCACCAGATGCGCGCAGAAGGTAAGCCCGCCGCCAAAGGCTGGCATCAGCAGCGTGCTGCCGGGCGCAACGCGCCCTTCCTCCAGCGCATCGCACAGCGCGACGGGCACCGTTGCTGCCGACATGTTGCCATAGCGCGAGACCGTCACGAACACGCGCTCCATCGGCACGCCGGATTTTTTCGCAACCGCTTCAATGATGCGCAGATTGGCCTGATGCGGCACACACAGATCAATGTTGTCCGGGCCAAGGCCCGCGCGGCGCAGCACGTCTTCGCTGGCGAGACTCATGCCGCCAACGGCCTTCTTGAAGATTTCCTGACCTTCAAACTGCCACTTGGTATCGCCGATCAGACAACCCGTATGCGCATAGGCGCCACCCATGCCGTGGATTTGCAGGATCGCGCGCGAGTCGCCATAGCAGCCGAGCTTTTCAAGCTTCAGACCCTCGTCATTATCGGTCGCCTGCAGCACGACAGCAGCACAGCCATCGCCGAACAGCACCGCCACATTACGGTCGTTCCAGTCCATGAATGGCGAGATCAGTTCGCCGCCCAGCACCAGCGCCGTCTTGATCGCGCCCGTCTTGATGAGCGCACTGGCGGTTGAAAGCCCATAGAGAAATCCGGTGCAGGCGGTGTTCACATCCATCGCGCCACAGCCCTCGGCGCCGGGAATGCGGTGCTGCACGCCAGACGCCTGATTGGGGCATTGCTCGTCATGGGTCGTGGTGCCCATGACGATGAGGTCGAGGTCTTTGCCCGTGATCCCGGCACAGGCCAGCGCCCGCTTGGCGGCGACTTCCGCCATGTCGGTCAGCGAGCAATGCGCGATACGCCGCTCCCTGATGCCGGTGCGCGTGGTGATCCACTCGTCCGACGTCTCAAGGAATGTCGCGATGTCGCTGTTGGAAAGAATGGCTGGCGGCAGACACTTGCCCCAGCCGGTGATACCGGCACTCGGCATTTCGCATTCCCCGGTTACTCAATTTTTGCGGATCGCAAACGCGCGGGATGATCTCACGTGGCTGCATCCTGTTGCGGTCACCTTCCTTGATGGCCGGGGATGGGTCAAGTGAGGGTCACTGCGGCGGGGCGGGAGGGGTGGCATTCTGCTCCCGCGAAAGCCGCCAATAGGTGCGGATGCCCGCCGGAATGATCAGAATATAGACAATGCAAAGAACGGTCAGCGTCGCCCACGGGAACACGACCAGGCACATGATGGTGAGCGCAGCGGCGCCCAGAACCGGCACTACCAGATCACGCTTGATGCGCGGCAGAGACTTTCCCGAAAATGTCGGAACCCGGCTGATCATCAGGGCAGCGACCAGAATGACATAGGCCGCCACGTAGTAAGACGCGGGCTTGCCGCCCGGCACCAGATTGAGAAAGCCGAGATAGACCGGCATCATCGCAAGCCCGGCGCCCGCCGGCGCCGGAACGCCGTGGAAGAACCTCCCTGCCCAGGCGGGCCGCGCCGTATCCTCCAGCATCACGTTGAAGCGCGCCAGACGCAGCGCACAGGCAATCACCAGCATCAAGGCTGCCACCCAGCCAAAGCTGGTCAGTGAATTGAGCGTCCAGAAATAGAGCAGCACCGCAGGCGCAACGCCAAAGTTCACGAAGTCAGCCAGTGAATCGAGTTCCGCACCAAAGCGCGACGTACCGTGCAGATAGCGCGCAAGCCTGCCATCCAGCGTATCCAGCACGATGGCAAGAATGACCGCGCCAACTGCAAACTCGTAACGCCCCTCGGCCGCAAAGCGGATGGCGGTCACGCCGCTGCACAGCGCCAGCAATGTCACCAGATTGGGCCACAGGAAACGGATCGGAATGCCGCCAATGGCATTGCCGCGAAACCGCCTTGGCCTTTCATCATCCTGCCGCACGCTCAAGCCTTCCTTCCGGTCCGCGCCGTCTCGCTGCTGGAAAGATCGGCCAGAACTGTTTCGCCCGCAACCGCGCGCTGGCCGACAATGGCAAGCGCCTTGGCCCCCGGCGGCAGATAGACATCAACCCGGCTGCCAAACCGGATGAGGCCGAAGCGCTGCCCGACGGAAAGCGTGTCGCCCTCTTTCACGAAGGGAACGATGCGCCGCGCCACCAGCCCGGCAATCTGGACGACGCCGATCACTTTGCCATCTTCCATCGCAATCGTGAGCGCCTGGCGCTCATTGTGTTCGCTCGCCTTGTCGAGCTCGGCATTGATGAAGCGTCCGGCGATATAGGCAAGGCGCGCAATGCGGCCATCGACTGGCGCACGGTTGATGTGCACATCAAACACATTCATGAAAATGGAAATGCGCGTGACAGGCTCTCGCGGCAGATCAAGTTCGGGTGGCGGGATCACATCAATGATCAGCGACACGCGCCCGTCGGCGGGGGCAATCACCAGCCCCGCACGCAAGGGTGTGACGCGCGCCGGATTGCGGAAGAAGTAGAGGCACCAGAGCGTGATCACCACGAAAAGCCCGCCGGGCACATAAAGCTGCCCGATGAAAAAGGCGAGCGCGATGGCTGCGAACACCGCACCAAACCGCCAACCCTCCCGGTGGATGGGCACGAAGGTAGAGCGGATGCTTCCCAGCACAGACATTGAGCGCGCTTTCCGGTGCCGGGTCAGGCTGCCTGCTTGAAGGCCGCCACAAGTGCGGCCGCCCGCGCCGCGTCGTAAAACGGGCGTTCGCCCTTCAGGAGCGTGCGATGCATGATGCGGCGATGGGGCAGATAATCATTCACCGCATAATGCTGGGTCGAGCGGTTGTCCCAGAACGCGATGTCACCCTTCTTCCAGCGCCAGCGCACCTGGAACTCAGGCTTCTGCATATGCGCATGCAGGAACTGCAGCAGCATGCGGCTCTCATTGCCGCGCAGCCCCTTGATCTTGGTCGTAAAGCCGTAATTCACGTTGAGGATGTCGGCGCCCGTTTCCGGATGCGTGCGGATGACGGGATGGATCTCCGGCGGGTTCTCGCGCACCGCCTTTTCATATTTCTCGCTGCCTGCGTTTTTGCTGACCGTCCAGTTGGGCGGAAAGGCGCGCATGAAACTGTGCTCGGCTGAGAGCCCGGCAAGGAACGCGCGCAGCGGCGCTGAAAGGGCAGCCGCCGCCATTTCCATGTTCGCCCAGATTGTATCGCCGCCTGATGGCGGAATGTCATAGGCATGAAGAAGCGCGCCCATTGGCGGTTCGGGCAGGAAGGTCGTATCCGAATGCCAATTGTCATTATGCGTCGGATTGCCCGGATGATTGTCGAGCACCATGACCTCGGGCACATCAGGCAGCGGCGGATAGACGGGATGCGAATGCAAGAGCCCGAAGCGTGCGGAAAAATCCCGCTGCTGGCGCGGCGTGATCGCCTGAGCCTCGAAGAAAATCACATGGTGCCGCAGCAGCGCCGCCCGGAGTGCGGCAATTGCTGCATCAGGCTGCACCTCCGCAAGATTGATGTTCTCCACCACCGCGCCGATGGCCGGGCTGAGAGGGCGGATCGTAAAGCTGGCCATGATGGTAATCCCGGAGTGTGGGCGCAGGGGCGCTGGAATCAGGCCTGATGTCTGAAACCAAGTCAAAGCCCGGATTTGCCCCCTTGTTCCACGGCTCACGCGCGCAAACAAGCCGGAACATCTGCGAACGAAATCAGATTTAATAAGCAAAAACAGAGCGATAGATGATGGCTTGCCAAAGAGAACAAAACGTGCACTGTGGCGCGACATATCCGCGATGGAATGAATGTGGAATAAGGGGACATCATCATGAGCCAGTCGGTGCTTCGCGTGGTTGATCGCAGCGAGAATGACAAAGACAAGAAGCGCGCCCTTGAAGCCGCGCTGACCCAGATTGACCGCGCCTTCGGCAAGGGTTCGGTGATGCGGCTGGGCCAGAAGGACAAGATCATCGAGATTGAGGCGACCTCAACCGGCTCGCTCGGTCTGGATGTGGCACTCGGCATTGGTGGCCTGCCGCGCGGGCGCATCATCGAGATCTATGGCCCGGAATCTTCCGGCAAGACGACGCTCGCCCTTCACGTTGTGGCCGAGGCGCAGAAGCGCGGCGGCGTCAGTGCCTTCATCGATGCCGAACATGCGCTCGATCCCGTCTATGCGCGCAAGCTGGGCGTTGATCTTGACGAGCTTCTGATTTCGCAGCCCGACACGGGCGAGCAGGCGCTTGAAATCGCCGACACGCTGGTGCGCTCGGGCGCGGTTGATGTGGTAGTGATTGACTCAGTCGCGGCCCTGACCCCCAAGGCTGAACTGGAAGGCGAAATGGGCGATCAGCTGCCCGGCCTTCAGGCGCGCCTGATGAGCCAGGCGCTGCGCAAACTGACCGGCTCCATTTCCAAATCGAATACGACCGTCATCTTCATCAACCAGATCCGCATGAAGATCGGCGTCATGTTCGGCAATCCTGAGACGACCAGCGGCGGCAACGCGCTGAAATTCTATTCGTCAGTGCGCCTTGATATCCGCCGCATCGGCCAGATCAAGGAGCGCGACGAGGTTGTCGGCTCGCAGACCCGCGTGAAAGTGGTCAAGAACAAGGTCGCGCCGCCCTTCAAGGTGGTGGAGTTCGACATCATGTATGGCCAGGGCATTTCCAAGACCGGTGAGCTGATTGACCTCGGCATCAAGGCCAATGTGGTCGAAAAGTCCGGCTCCTGGTTCTCGTTCGAGGGCCAGCGCATCGGCCAGGGCCGCGAAAACGCGAAGGCCTTCCTTGCCTCAAATCCCGACATCGCCGCCAAGATCGAGGGCGTCATCCGCGCCAATGCGGCGGGCCTCAATGCCAATCTGCAGGGCTCGCCCGAGGATGACGCGGCTGCGGCCGGCGGCGAATAACCCCTCCTTGCTGATCCCCGCTCTCATCCGCGAGAGCACCTTGAACCGGCGGGCGCCCTGTCGCTCTGCCGGTTCTTTTTTGGGTGTGGGGATCGGCCAGACCTCAGCCAAATCAGCCTCATAACCGCTAGGCAGCCGGGCAGGGCCTCGCTACAAGGTTCCAAACTCCAACCCTCATCTTCCGCGCCGCCCGAAGCCCGTCATGCACAGCCTGAAAGACATCCGCTCGACCTTCCTCGACTTCTTTGCCAGGCGTGGCCACGAGATCGTGCCGTCCAGCCCGCTGGTGCCGCGCAATGACCCGACATTGATGTTCACCAATGCGGGCATGGTGCAGTTCAAGAACGTCTTTACCGGGCAGGAAATGCGCGCCAGCCGCCGCGCGGTTTCGGCGCAGAAATGCGTGCGCGCAGGCGGCAAGCACAACGATCTCGACAATGTCGGCTATACCGCGCGCCACCACACCTTTTTCGAGATGCTCGGCAATTTTTCCTTCGGCGACTATTTCAAGGAGGAGGCGATCCTCTTTGCCTGGGATCTCGTCACCAGGGAATACGGGCTGAACCCCGACCGTCTCACCATCACCGTCTATGCCGATGATGACGACGCGCGCAAAATCTGGCGCAAGGTTTCGGGTTTCCCCGACAGCCGCATCATTGGCATTCCGACGTCCGACAATTTCTGGATGATGGGCGACACCGGTCCCTGCGGCCCGTGCTCGGAATTGTTCTATGATTATGGCGACAGGATTGCCGGCGGCCCGCCCGGCTCTGCCGATGCCGATGGCGACCGCTTTACCGAATTCTGGAATCTCGTCTTCATGCAGTTCGAGCAGCGCGGTCCTGGCGACCGCGCGGCGCTGCCCAAGCCCTCCATTGATACGGGCATGGGGCTGGAGCGTATTGCTTCGATCCTTCAGGGCAAGACCAGCAACTACGACACCGATCTGTTCCAGCGCCTGATCGCCGCGTCGTCGGAACTGACGCGCACGGCGGCCAATGGCCCGCACGCCGCCAGCCACCGCGTGGTGGCCGATCATCTGCGCGCCGCCTCGTTCCTGATTGCCGATGGCGTGCTGCCTTCCAATGAAGGCCGCGGTTATGTGCTTCGCCGCATCATGCGCCGCGCCATGCGCCATGCGCACATGATGGGCGCGAAGGAACCCCTGATGCACCGCCTTGTGCCCACTCTGGTGGCCGAGATGGGGCAGGCCTATGGCGAACTGATCCGCGCCGAAGCACTGATCGCTGAAACCCTCAAGCAGGAGGAAAGCCGCTTCCGCACAATGCTGGAACGCGGCTTGCGCCTGCTTGATGAGGAGACGGCAAAGCTTGGCAGCGCGAAAATGCTCGCGGGCGATGTTGCCTTCAAACTCTATGACACGTTCGGCTTTCCGCTCGATCTCACGCAGGATGCGCTGCGCGCGCGCGGGCTTGGCATTGATCTGGAAGGTTTCCAGCGCGAGATGGCGCGCCAGCGCGAGGAAGCGCGCCGTGCCTGGGCAGGCTCGGGCGAGGCCGCCACCGATGACGTCTGGTTCCGCCTGCGCGACGAACACGGCGCAACCGAGTTTCTGGGCTATGAGGCGGAAAAGGCCGAGGGCAAAATCGTCGCCATTCTGGTCGATGGCAAGCCGATCGAGCGCCTCGCCGCTGGAACATCCGCTGCNNGGCGCGCTTCATGTGCATCTGGGCACGCTGGAAAAGGGCGCGCTTGCGGTCGGCGACGAGGTGGAGCTGGAAGTCGATCACGACAGCCGCACGCAGACGCGCGCCAACCATTCGGCAACGCACCTGCTGCACGAGGCGTTGCGCCGCACGCTGGGCGCCCATGTCGCGCAAAAGGGATCGCTGGTCAGTGCAGAGCGTCTGCGTTTCGATTTCAGCCACACCAAAGCGCTCAGCCTTGCCGAGATGGAGGCGATTGAATCCTCCGTCAACGCCGTCATCCGCGACAATCAGGAGGTGACGACCCGCCTGATGCGTCCCGATGATGCGATCGAGGCGGGTGCGATTGCGCTTTTCGGCGAGAATTATGGCGACGAGGTGCGCGTGCTCTCCATGCCCTCGGCGCATGATGACGCGCGGCCGTTCTCGGTTGAATTGTGCGGTGGCACGCATGTGCGCCGTCTGGGCGACATCGGCCTTTTCCGCATCATCGGCGAAAGCGCGGTGGC
>DEIC01000024.1:0-25519 GCA_002352285.1 Alphaproteobacteria bacterium UBA2784
CTCGAACCGGCGCACGCGCTGGCGCATGTCATCCGCATTGCGCCGAAACTGCCCAAGGATCACATCATCTGCATGAACATGTGCGGCCGCGGCGACAAGGACATCTTCACCGTCGCCGATGCACTTGGCGTTGCGATCTGACGGAGAAGACATGTCACGCATCGCCGCCCGCTTTGCCGCATTGCGCCAGAAGAACCGCGCCGCCCTCATCGCCTATGTCAGCGCGGGCGATCCCGATCACGAAACCTCGAAAGAGATTGTTTGTGGCCTGCCCGATGCCGGCGCCGATCTCATCGAACTCGGCATGCCCTTTACTGATCCGATGGCCGATGGGCCCTCGGTGCAGGCAGCCGGATTGCGCGCGCTCAAGGGCGGCGCAACGATGGAGAAAACCTTTGCCATCGCCCGCGCCCTGCGCGCCAAAGATGATGCAACGCCCATCGTGCTGATGGGCTATGCCAATTCGATCCATGCGCGTGGCGCCGAACGCTTTGCCAAAGAGGCAAGGGAAGCAGGCGTGGACGGCCTGATCATCGTTGATCTGCCGCCTGAGGAAGACAGGCAATGGCGCGGCTTCTTCCGGGCCGAGGGGCTGGACCTCATCCGCCTTGCCACCCCGACAACCAGCGATGCACGGCTGTCTGCCGTGCTCGATGGCGCGGGCGGTTTCCTCTATTACGTTTCGATCACGGGCATTACGGGCACGAAATCTTTTGTCGCAGAAAGTGTTGAACGCGACATCTTAAGGATAAAGGCCCGCACAGACTTGCCGATTGCCGTAGGTTTCGGCATCAAGAATGCTGTGGATGCCGCCACCATCGCGCGGATTGCCGACGCGGCGGTCGTGGGTTCTGCTATAGTTGACCGTGTGGCGGCCGGGCTTGATGCCGGGGGAAGGGCAAAGCCGGGGCTTGCTGCCAGCGTCCATTCTTTCGTCCGCGAATTGAAAAGCGGTGTCGAAAAGGGGCGCGGGTGAGGTTCAGTGTGCGTATGCGTGTGCCGTCCGTTCTGTCTGATGCGCCAACCAAGATGGATTCCATTCCCGCATGAACTGGATCACGAATTTCGTCCGTCCCAAGATCAAGGGCCTGTTCACGGCGCGCAGCGATACGCCCGACAATCTCTGGCGCAAATGCGCCAATTGCGGCGAAATGGTTTTCCACCGTGATCTGGCGCAGGCGCAGAATGTCTGCACCCATTGCGACTATCACATGAAGGTTTTGCCCAAAGAGCGGTTTGATGCGCTCTTTGACGGCGCGGTCTATGACCTGCTGGCGGCGCCGCAGGCGCCCGCCGACCCGCTGCGTTTCCGCGATGAAAAGAAATATGTCGACCGCCTGAAGGATGCGCGCACCAAGACCGGCCAGACCGATGCGGTGGTATCCGCCAGGGGCCTGATCGGCGGCGTGCCCAGCGTGGTCGCTGTCCAGAATTTTGCCTTCATGGGCGGTTCGCTGGGCATGGCGGCGGGCGAGGCGATTATTGCGGCCGCCGAAGAGGCGCTTGCCTCGCACGCACCGCTGATTGTTTTTGCAGCAGCCGGCGGCGCGCGCATGCAGGAGGGAATTCTCTCCCTCATGCAGATGCCGCGCACCACCGTTGCCGTGCAGATGCTGCGTGAGGCGCGCCTGCCCTATATCGTCGTGCTTACCGATCCGACCACGGGCGGCGTCACTGCTTCCTATGCCATGTTGGGCGACGTGCATATTGCAGAGCCCGGCGCGCTGATCGGCTTTGCCGGACCGCGCGTGATCGAGCAGACCATCCGCGAGCGTCTGCCTGATGGCTTCCAGCGCGCCGAATATCTGCGCGATCACGGCATGGTCGATCTTGTGGTTCATCGCCATGCGATGAAGGAAACGCTCGCGCGCATCCTGCGCATGCTGATGGAGGGTTCCGCCCACGGCGCCGATGCCTCCATGGTGGATGATGCAGCGCTTCTGCCGGTGCCGCCCGCGACCGCGATCACCATCGGCCGCGCGCCGCAGCCCTGAAGCAGATGGCGACGCGCCCGGCGCCGCAGGCGGAAAGCGGCGCCATCCTTGAGCGCCTGAAATCGCTGCATCCAAAGCTGATCGATCTGTCACTCGGCCGCATCGAGGTGCTGCTTGCCAGACTCGGCAACCCGCATCTTGCCCTGCCGCCGGTCATTCACGTGGCGGGCACCAATGGCAAGGGATCAACCTGCGCCTATCTGCGCGCCATGCTGGAGGCGGCAGGCCAGCGCGTTCACGTCTATACCTCACCGCATCTGGTGCGCTTTCACGAACGCATAAGGCTGGCAGGCCGCCTGATTGGCGAAGAGATGCTGGCCGCTGTTCTGGACGAGGTAGAGCGTGTCAATGACGGCGCCCCCATCACCATTTTCGAGGTCACGACGGCGGCAGCCTTTCTTGCGTTTGCGCGCGTGCCCGCCGATGCGCTGGTGCTGGAGGTGGGGCTGGGCGGACGGCTCGATGCAACCAACGTGATCGCAACGCCTGCGATGAGCATCATCACACCCATCGGCCTCGATCATCAGCAATATCTCGGCAATACGCTGGCCGAGATCGCGCGCGAGAAGGCCGGCATCATCAAGAGGGGCGGCCGCGTCATCATCGGCCCGCAGGAGGATGAGGCCGCGCGCACGTTTGATGAGATCATCGAAGCGCGCAATGCCGCCGCACGCCGCTTCGGCCAGGACTTCCGTGCGCATGAAGAACATGGCCGCATGATTTTTGAAGACGGCGATGCGCTGCTTGATCTGCCGATGCCGGCGCTGGCCGGGCGCCATCAGATCGCCAATGCGGCGATGGCGATTGCGGCCTTGCGCAGCTGGCAAGGCCCGAAAGTGGACGAGCGCGCGATCGAAAAGGGCCTTGAGACGGTCTTCTGGCCCGCCCGCCTGCAGCGTCTTCAGCCCGGCCCGCTTTTCGAGAATGTGCCGCGCGGCGCAGAAGTCTGGCTTGATGGCGGGCACAATCCGCATGCGGCAGCAGCGCTTGCCCAGGCCATGGCGGATATGGAGGAAAAATCACCACGCCCCTTGTTCATGGTGGCGGGCATGCTCACCACCAAGGACGCGTCGGCGTTTTTCACGCATTTCCGTGGCCTCGTCTCCCATGTCTGCACCATCGCGGTGCCGGGCGAAGAGGCAAGCTATGGCGCGGGCGCGCTTTATGATGCGGCGCGCGCGGGCGGGCTGGAGGCGGCCCCGGCCGATGATCTGGATGACGCCCTGATGCAGATCGAGGCGCGCGCCTCGGTTCTTGAGCCGGATTCACCACCGCCGCGCATTCTCATTTGCGGCTCGCTCTATCTCGCGGGACATGTCCTCGCCGCGAACGGGATGGCGTAGGGTTGGGGCTGATCGAGTACTGAGTGTAATTCCTTTCGGCTCCCCCGAAATGGGCTCTTGGATTCACACATCTTGCTTCCACCTCCTCCGCAACTTGTTGCGGGGGAGGTCAGATCGCTCTTGCGATCTGGGTGGGGGTCTTTGTTTTCCGCCAAATTTCCCCCACCCGCGATGCAAGGGCATCGCTGGCCTCCCCCGCGCTAAACAGCGCGGGCGGAGGCGGAAACGCCCCAAGCAAATCATGGGACCATGAGATGTGTGCATAAGATAGTTACAGATAAGGGGAGGCTGAAAATTTGCATGTTTGAGCAAACGCTTGCTTTACGCACCACTCACTCCCCGAGAGGGCGAGAAGGTGTAACTTCGTGCTTTCTGGTTTCGCGTCCGCCCATCGGAGCCCCCCATGTTCACGCTCACCGAATCCGATCTTGACTTCCTTGCCCGCCAGAACGGTTTTCCTGTTCCGGCCTCGGGCATGATCTTTGTTGGGCTGCGCGGCGCCCTTCCCATTGCCGCCGATGCGCAGGAGCAGAAGAAGTCGCACACGCTCGAAACGCGCACCATCAATCACACCCATCTGCGCTGCACGCTGATCCAGTGGAAGCGGGGCGAGGGTTTTGCGTGTTTCCCGGGCTCAACCGTGCCCAGCCAGAAATCGATCAAGGCAGCTGTGCTGAAAAGCGGTTCGGGCGCGAACATGCAGCTGACGGGCTGGTTCACGGGCTATGTGAAGGGCCGCCACAAGGGCACCACGGCAACCGGCCACGAGGCCTTCCGCAATGAGGGCAAGTTGCCGGTGCGCCGCACCGTGAAGAATGACGGCTATGGCAATGACGATCACGTGGACACGCGCTCGACGCCCTATAACAACATCCATGCCGCATGGGCGATGAGCGTGAATGCGCCCGGATTTTCTTCCGCCGGCTGTCAGGTGATCGAGGGTTATCCCAGCTGCACAAGGCGCGACGGCCAGCCCGATACCGGCGCCTGGAAAACATTCCGCGCCCGCGCCTATGCCGAACCACAGACGCAGTTCTCTTACATGCTGCTGACAGGAACGGATGCGCAGCGCCGCGCGGCCAGCCGCGATGCGAAACANNGCCGTGCTTGCGTACCAGACGGAAACCTTCGGCAAGGATGCAGACGATGGCATCATCGGCCCGCAGACGGCGGATGCGCTGGGGATCACGCTGCCCGAAATCTGATGTCAGTGCTGGCTCTTGGGCATGCGCACGACAAGGCCGTCCAGCGCGGCTGACACCTTGATCTGGCAAGACAGGCGCGAGTTGTCGTGCACGTCGTTGGCGAAGTCGAGCATGGTCTGCTCCATGTCCTGCTTCGGCGGCATCTTGGAGAGCCACTTCTCGTCGACATAGACATGGCAGGTGGCGCAGGCGCATGCGCCGCCGCAATCGGCATCAATCCCCGGCACCAGATTCTTGACCGCGCCTTCCATGACCGAAAGGCCGTCGGCCACCTCAACGACATGCTCTTTGCCGTTGCTCTCGATATAGGTGATCTTGGCCATGCGCGTGACGTTCCGGAAATGGGGAGGTGGGAGGGTTTGATCGGGGGATCGGGGCGCTAAAAACCATGCGGGACGGCATAATTCAAGCACCCACAAAAAAGCCCTTACGTTGCGACATTCTTCATCGGGATCGCAGGATCGGCCAGCCGGGCGGGATCAAGCCGCGCCCCCTTGGCGATCAACAGCTTGCCCATCATGAACTCGGGTGCGGCATTGATGGCATCAACGGCGGCCAGAACCCCGTCGCGCAGGTAGAACGCCGCAAACTTGGCTGTGGCCGGATCGCCGCGCAGCACCACCTGATCGGTGGGCGAGAACAGGCCCGCCGTCTGCAGCTTGAGATCATACTGGTCGGACCAGAACCACGGCACCTCCGCATAGGACTTCGGCTTGCCCGTAATCGCCGCAGCCACAATCTTGGCCTGGTCGATGGCGTTCTGCACTGACTCAAGGCGCACTTTGCGCCCGGCAAACGGATTGAAATGAACGGTGCAGTCACCCGCCGCATAGATATCGGGATCAGACGTGCGGCCGAACTCATCGACCACAATGCCGTTCTCGACGGTCAACCCGGCGTCACGCGCCAGATGATCGCTGGGCAGAATGCCGATGCCTGCAATCACGAAATCGGCGTTGAGCTTTTCGCCATTGACCAGCACATCCTCCACCCTGTCATGGCCTTCGAAGATCTCAAGCCGCGCGTCATAGTGGAAATGCACGCCCGCCTTGCGATGAACGCCATCAAAGAAGGACGAAATGACGGGCGAGGTGACGCGCGCAAGGCAGCGGCTCGCAATCTCGACCACGCTGACTTTCAGCCCGCGCGTGGCGGCGACAGCGGCGACTTCAAGCCCGATATAGCCCGCCCCGATGATGACAAGATGCTTGCCCTTCTCGAAATGCGGGCGGATCAGGTCCACATCCGCGATCGAGCGCAGATAGAAGACATTGGCAAGGCTGGAACCTTTGAGATTGAGGCGGCGCACATGGCTGCCGGTGGCAAGAATGAGTCTGTCATAGGCCACATCACCCTTGGGTGTCGCCACGCGCTTGCCGGACCTGTCGATGGCGGTCGCAGTTACGCCAAGTTTGAGGCCAATGCCTGACGCCTCATAAAACTCCGGCGGCTTGATGAAGAGACGGTCCTCCGCCAGCTCACCCGACAGATATTTCTTGGAAAGCGGTGGCCGCTGATAGGGCGGATGGATCTCCTCGCCAATGATGGTGATGGCCCCCGCGTGACCCTCGCTGCGCAGCGAGGCTGCCGCCTGCGCCGCAGCCTGGCCGCCACCCACAATCACCACATGATCCGCCATCGATCCGGTCCGAAAAAACTGAGCTCAAGGGAATGAAAGTGCCCAAGCCTGCCGGGCCAATCAAGGCACCTGCTTGAAGCAATGGGCAATATTGGGCACAACGCGCCTCCATGACGCAGCAAGTGACGCAAACCGGCACGCTGACCCTTCGCCTCGGCGATGAGGGCCACACCAGGGCGCTGGGCCGCGCGCTGGCGCCGCTTCTCGGGGCGGGCGACGTGGTGGCGCTGGAGGGCGGTCTGGGGGCCGGAAAGACAACACTGGCGCGCGCCATTCTGGAGACGCTGGGCGCCAAGGGGCCAATTGCCAGCCCGACTTTTACGCTGGTGCAGACATGGGCCCTTGCCGTGCCGGTCTGGCACTTTGATCTTTACCGTCTGAAAAATGCACGCGAGCTTGCCGAGCTGGGGCTGGAAGAGGCGCTGGATACGGCCATCACGCTGATCGAATGGCCCGGCATCGCCCGCGATCTTCTGCCGCCATCAACCCTGTTTGTCGTCCTTGCAGGCGAAGGCGATGCCCGCCATGCCATCATCACCGGGCCGCAACGCTTCATTGAAAAGCTCGGCGTGCTTGCCGGACGGGGAGCCCACGCATCATGAATTCGCGCGCTGACGAGATCAGCGAGTTTCTGTCGCAAAGCGGATTTGCCGGCTGGCAGCGCCATCCTTTGCCCGGCGATGCCTCAACGCGGCGCTATGTGCGCCTGGCCCGCAACGGCGAGACCCTGATGCTGATGGATCAGCCCAAGGGCGTTGAAGCACCCAAATGCCCGCCCGGCGCCAGCGACGCTGAACGCAAGGCGCTGGGCTATAATGCCATGGCGCGGCTGGCGGGCGCCGACTGCCGCCCCTTTGCAGCGTTGTCAGGATTCCTGACCGGTCACGGCCTTTCCGCGCCGCGCATTCTGGCCGCAGATTTTGCGCGCGGCCTTCTGGTGCATGAGGATTTCGGCGATGACCTGATCGCGCGTCTGGCCGAAGCGGGCAGCGATGTGCGCCCCTGCTATGAGGCGGCGATTGATGCGCTGGTCAAGCTCCATCACATCGCAGCGCCTGCGTCGCTGGCGCTCGCCGGACAGGAAAGCGTGCCGCTGTTGGCTTATGACGCGCTGGCGCTGGCAACGGAAACAATGCTGCTGCCCGAATGGTTTCTGAAACTGGCGACGGGGCGTGACGCTGATGCGGGCGCAGTTGCGGAATATCAGGCGCTCTGGGCGGAAGTTCTGCCGCGTGTCGTGCCAGACCGCCCCATCGTCACTTTGCGCGACTATCACGCCGAAAACATTTTCTGGCTGCCCGCGCGCAAGCAAGCGGCGCGCGCCGGCCTGATTGATTTTCAGGACGCGCTCGCAGGCCATCCTGCCTATGATCTGATCTCGCTGCTGGAAGATGCGCGCCGCGATGTTGCGCCGGAACTTGCCGCCAGCATGCTGGCCCGTTATGTCGCACGCGCCCGCGCCGAGGGCGTTCTTGTCAGCGANNTATCTCGCTTTCCTGCCGCGCATGTGGGCCTACCTGGCGCGCGATCTGGAGCATCCCGCACTCAGCCGCCTGAAAACATGGTTCGACACACATGTGCCAGACCATCTGCGCGGCATTCCTGATGCAGGCAGATCCGCATGAGCCGCCCCGATACAGCAATGGTGATGGCGGCGGGTCTTGGCACGCGTATGCAGCCTTTGACGCTCACTCGCCCCAAGCCGCTGGTGCCGGTTCTGGGCAAGCCGCTGATCGATCATGTGCTCGACCGGCTGGTGGCGGCCCGCGTCAGGCGCGCTGTCGTCAATGTGCATTACAAGGGCGACATGCTGATCGCCCATCTGGCGCACCGCAAAGACATCGAGATCGTCATCTCTGATGAGCGCGAACATCTGCTCGACACCGGCGGCGGCACAAAAAAGGCGCTGCCGCTTCTGGGTGAAAAGCCGTTCTTCTATGTGAACAGCGACTCGATCTGGGTCGAGGGTGCAGCGCCCGCCCTTGATCGTCTGGCGGCGGGCTTTGATGCATCTTCCCACGACGCTTTCCTGATGATGGCGCCCGGCGTGCGTGCCGTCGGTTATGACGGGCTGGGCGACTTCACGATGGACACGTGGGGGCGGCTCACCCGCAGGCAGAAGCCGCGCCTTGCGCCCTTTGTCTGGATGGGAATCCAGATCATCAAGCCGCAATTGTTCGAGGGAACGCCCGACGGCGCCTTCTCGACCAACCTGTTGTGGGACAGGGCGGCAACCGCCGGCCGGCTTTATGGCATGCGCTTTGACGGCACCTGGCTTCATGTCGGCACGCCCGAAGGGGTCAGTGAAGCCGAGGCCTTCCTCCGCGAGGCTGCTCGCGCTTAAACTCGCGCGCATGAATCTCTTCTCCATCGCGCCCGGCATTGCCTTTCTGCCTGCACTGGCCGAGGGCGTGCTGAAGCGTCACTTTGATGCGCAGACGCCAGAGGCGCTCGCGCGCGTCACCATCCTTTTGCCTACGCGCCGCGCCGCCCGTGGGCTGATCTCCGCCTTTGCGCAAGCGGCAGGGCCGGGCAGGGCGCTCCTTCTCCCCCGCATCTTGCCGATCGGCGACAGCGACGAAGAGGCGCTGATCTTTGATCCGGCAGGCGTGAGTGAGGCGGCGATTGCGCCTGCCATGCCGCCGCTGCGCCGCCAGTTGCTGCTGGCGCGCGAGATCGCTGCCTTCGATTCCGTGCATGGCGGGGATGATGGCGGCGCCCTGCAGATGGCTCTGGCGGCAGAGCTGGGTGAGCTTATCGACAGTTTCCATGCCGAGAGCACGGATACGGATCTTCTTCCCGGGCTCGTCGAGAAAGATCTCGCCGTTCACTGGCAGCAAACGCTCGCCTTTCTCGATATTGCGCTCAAGCAATGGCCGCAGATTCTGGCGCGCGAGGGCATGATTGATCCCGGCCGCAGGCGTGATCTGCTCATCAATCGCATGGGGGAACGCATTGCCGCTGGAAAATTCGGCGGCCCGGTGATTGCTGCCGGGTCAACCGGCACCCAGCCTGCAACCGCAGCGCTTCTGCGTACGATTGCGAGCGCAAAGGATGGCGCCGTCGTGCTGCCGGGCCTTGATCTGGCGCTTGATGCCGAAAGTTTTGACCTCGCCCCGCCCACCCATCCGCAATATGCGCTGAAAGTGCTGCTCGGCCGTCTGGGTGCGGCGCGCGATGCCGTCAGGCAATGGACACAGGGCGCCGGCATTGCGCGCGAAAATGCCCGCGCCGCCCGCCAGCGCCTGATGGCCGAAGCCCTGCGCCCGCCCGAGACCACGCATCTCTGGCAGCAGGAAGTCGCGCAATTTGCCGAGCGCCTGCGCAGCGGCTTTGAGGGTCTGCGCCTCATCGAAGCCGATCACGCGCGTGAGGAAGCAGCCATCATCGCCCTCGCCATGCGCGAGACGCTGGAAACCGACGGGGCAACTGCGGCCCTTGTGACCGCTGACCGCATGCTGGCGCGCCGCGTCGCCGCCGAACTGCGCCGCTGGGATGTGGCTGTTGATGATTCAGCGGGTCTTCCCCTCATCAAGACACCACCCGGCGCATTGATGATGCTGGCGCTGGAGGCAGTGATTGCGGGTCTCGCACCTGTTGCGCTGATGGCGCTTCTCAAAAACCGGCTCGTGCGTCTGGGGCAATCGCAATCTGACTGTCAGGCGCAGATGCGCCGCCTGGACCGCAAAATCCTGCGCGGCATCAAGCCTGCACCCGGCATCGAAGGCTTGCGTGAAGCCATTGCCGGGCGCAGCAGGAATGATGCGGAGAAGGCGGAGTTTCTGGAGCGTGCAGCGGCGATTGAGACGGCGCTGAAACCGCTGCTGGGCTTGCAGGGCCGCGCCCATGATGTCAGCGAGATCGCAACCGCGCTGGCAGAAACACTCGCCCGTCTTTCAAGCGAAACGCAGGGCGAGCCGGAAGCCTTTGCCGGAGAAGCTGGCACAAGCCTTCAAGCCCTGCTTGCGTCACTGATGGCCGAGGCGCGCGGCACAGCGACGCTGACGCTCGAAAACTTCCTGCCACTGGCCAATCATCTGGCGCGCACCACCGCGGTGCGGCCGCGCGGTGGCCTGCATCCGCGCCTTGCCATTCTGGGCCCGCTGGAAGCGCGTCTCATCAGCGCAGACCGCATCATCATTGGCGGCCTGAACGAGGGCGTCTGGCCGCGCATGGCAGAGCCTGACGCATTCCTCTCGCGCCCGATGCGCGAAAGTCTGGGCCTGCCCCAGCCCGAGCGCCGCATCGGCCAGTCCGCGCACGACTTTGCCATGCTGGCCAACGCGCCTGATGTGCTGATGACGCGCGCGCGCCGCAACGGCGATGGCCCCGCCAATCCCTCACGCTTTGTGCTGCGCCTCAAGGCCATTGCCGATTGTCTGGGCAAGGATGAGAAGTCACCGCTCCATGAGGCGCGCTTTGCTGCGTGGGCCGAGGCGCTGGATGCCGCCCACACCCAGACACCCGAAACAGCGCCAGAGCCGCGCCCGCCCGTTCCGGCGCGCCCGCGCCGCTTCAGCGTGACCGAGATCGAAACCCATCTGCGCGATCCTTACGCGATTTATGCACGCCACGTGCTGTCTTTAAAAAAGCTTGATGAGCTGGAGCAGCCCTTTGACGCGCGTGACAAGGGCAACGCCCTGCACAACGCAATCGAGCGCCATACAAAGAACCATGCCGCAATTCCGCCTGCCGAACGCAACGCTGCCTTGCGTGGTGAAGTGCGCAAGGCGCTTGGCCCGGCTCTGGCTGATCCGGCGGTGCGGCGCTTCTGGCTGCCCCGACTTGATCGTGCAATTGACTTCTTTCTCGAATGGGATGCCATCCGCCGCGCGTCGGGCGCACAGATTCTGGCCGAATGCACCGGCAGCATCGCGATTGCGCCCGAAGGTCACATGCCGGTTGAAATCCGCGGCCGCGCCGACCGTGTGGAAAGGTCGGGCGAACGCTATTCGATCTTTGATTACAAGACCGGCGCATCACCGTCGCTCAAACAGGCGCGCGCCTTTCAGCCGCAAGTACAATTGCTCGCCCTGATCGCCCAGCGCGGCGGCATGGGCGATGTGCGCGGCACGCCGGAGGAACTGGGCTATCTTGAGCTCAAGGGCGGCATGACGCCGGGCGAAGTGAAAATCCTGTTCCAGCCCGGCAAGGAAAGCGCTGAAGGCGAGATGGCGCGTGTGACGGCGCAGTTGCTGCGTCTGATTATCGCCTTTGATGATCCGCATACGCCCTATCGGTCGCGCCGCGCCGTCAAGAGCCTGAAATTCGCCGGTGACTACGATCACCTCGCCCGCGCTGCTGCCTTTGCCAATGGCGCAGGGGAGGGCGAATGACCACACTCCCCAAAGAAGTCGAACTTGGCCAGGCCTCCGCCTCCGATCCCGCCAACTCGGCATTCGTGGCCGCCAACGCCGGTTCGGGAAAGACCTATGTTCTCGCATCGCGCGTTATCCGGCTGCTTTTTGCAGGCGTTGATCCCCAGCGCATCCTCTGCCTTACCTATACGCGTGCCGCCGCCGCCGAAATGAAGTCGCGCGTCTTTGCGACCTTGGGCGAATGGGCGCTGATGGAAAAGGGCGCGCTGGCAACGGCGATCCGCAAATTCACGGGCGAAAAGCCGGATGCGGCAGCCCTTTCCCGCGCCCGGCAATTGTTTGCCCGCGCGCTTGAAACGCCGGGCGGATTGAAGGTCGAGACGATCCACGCTTTCTGCGAGCGCGTCCTGCACCGCTTCCCGCTGGAGGCAGGCCTTGCCCCCGGCTTTACCCTGATTGACGAGACGGCGCAGGCCGAACTGTTCCGCGAGGCGCTGACGGCAAGTCTGGCTGAACCCGAGATCGGCAGAGCGGTTGAGGATGTGTCGGTCCAGCTGAGCGAAGACGGTCTTGCAGACTTGCTTGCCGAACTGTCGGGCCGCGACCCGCACCGGCGCACTCTGCTTATCGGTCAGGAAGATGCGGTGCGGAAAAAAAGCGTTCTGGCCGCCCTGAACCTTGCGGGCGTGCCGCAAGCCGCAGACCAGATCGCGGTCTTCCTCGCAGCGAACGGGCCGCGCGATGCTGAGCGCCGCACCATCGCGAGGCGATTGCTTGCGGGCGGAAAGACACTGGCAAAGGCGGGCGAGGGCATGCTGGCCATGCTCGGCTCGGCGCGAGATGCGGCCGCCTTTGAAGCCTATTGCCTGGCCTTGCTCACCACGAAGAATGAACCCCGCAAACTCAAGATAGATGACGCGGAGGTGGCCGAATTCATCGCTGCCGAGCAGAGCGAGCTTGTCCGGCTCATCGGTCTTGACCGCCGCTGGCGCATTGCCGACTTCTCGCTGGCCATGGGCAGGATCGCGCGCGCGGTGTTGCAGCGTTATGACGGGTTGAAGCGCGCCCGCCAGCTGCTCGACTTTCAGGATCTGGTCCTTCACATGCGCGCACTGCTGACCGAGCGCAGCGAGGCGCAATGGGTGCTCTACAAGCTTGATGGCGGCCTTGATCACATCCTGATCGACGAGGCGCAGGACACAAGCCCCGAGCAGTGGGACATCGTGCATAAGCTGGCCGAAGAGTTTTTCGCAGGCGAAGGCCGGCCGCTTTCGCCCAAGGCGCCGGTGGCGCGCACCATCTTTGCGGTCGGCGATGAAAAGCAGTCGATCTACAGTTTTCAGGGTGCTGATCCGGAAGCCTTTGGCCACAGCGGCGCCCAGCTGGGCGCGCGCGTTTCAGATGCGGGACGGAATTTTGAAAATGTCCACCTGCGCTGGTCATTCCGTTCGTCCCCCGCAGTCCTGAAAGCCGTCGATGCCGTCTTTGCCGGTGGCGCGGCGGCAAGCGGCCTCAGCCACAATGGCAGCGATGTCAGCCACGCCGCAGTCAAGGGCGGCCTTCCCGGCACCGTCGAACTCTGGGATTTGACCGAGCCGCCGCAGAATGAATCCGAAGAGCCTGATTGGGATGCGCCGCTGGATGCACTCGCGGAAGGTTCAGCCGAAATCAAGCTGGCCCGCCGCATTGGCGAGCATGTCCATGGGCTGATCCATGGCGGCGCCTGTGTGGCAGAAACCGGCAAGCGCATCACCGCAGGCGATGTGATGATCCTTGTCCAGCGCCGCAACAGTTTTGTCGATGCGCTGATCCGCGATCTGAAAAGGCGCGGCCTTGCCGTGGCTGGCGCCGACCGCCTGAAGCTCGCCACCCACATGGCCGTTCAGGATTTGATGGCGCTGGGCGCCTTTGTGGTGCAGCCGGATGACGATCTGGCGCTGGCAGGGCTTTTGAAGTCGCCATTGGTCGGGGTCAGCGAAGACGAGCTTTTTGATCTGGCCCACAACCGTCAGGGCAAGCGCCTGCGTGCCGTGATCCGCGCACGCGCCGCCGCGGGCGATGCCAGGGCAATTCTCTGGCAGGCGCGGCTGGACGAATTCCGCAGCGCGGGCACGCGGCTTTCGCCGTTTGACTTTTATGCGCGCGTGTTGGGGCCAATGGGCGGGCGCAACGCGTTCCTGTCACGCATGGGGATCGAGGTGCATGATCCGCTGGATGCGTTTCTGGAGGAGGCCGCCGCGCACGAGGATGTCCATGCGCCCTCGCTTCAGGGGTTCCTTGCCGCCTTCGCGCGTGGTGAGGGCGAGATCAAGCGCGATCTTGATGCGCGCGGCGATGCCATCCGCATCATGACCGTTCACGGCGCCAAGGGGCTGGAGGCGCCGATTGTCATTCTGCCTGACACCACGCGCGAGCCTGCACATGGTTCGCATGACCCGATGTTTTTCGTTGTTGATGATGCCGTTCTTTTCCGCACCTCGTCGGCGCGCTGTGATGTGCTGGATGACGCCATCGACCGGTCGCGCCGCGCACGGCGCGAAGAATCCCATCGCGCCCTCTATGTCGCGATGACGCGCGCGAAGGAGCATCTCGTCATCTGCGGAGCGGGCAGAACCCGGGAAATTCCGGCAGAAAGCTGGTATGCGCTGGTTGCACCCATCCTCAAGCGTGATGCGACAGAAGACGCCACGCGCAATTATCGTGTGTGGCGCCACGTCCATCAGGGCAAGACGGGCGCGGCAGCGGCGGACACAGATCGCGCCGCGCCATCGCTGGCGCCGCTGCCGGCATGGGCGCGCATGAAGCGTGTGACCGAACGCGCGCGCGAAATCATCGCACCCTCGCGCGTGCTGGAGGCAGCCGAAGGCGCAGGCCCCGCACCTGCCGGCAATGCCGCCGATGCGCTGAAACGTGGCCGCATCATCCACAAATTGCTGGAACATCTGCCGGGCCTTGCCCCGGAAAGCCGGGCGGCGGCAGCCACAAAATATCTCGCACTTCCCATGCACGCGCTCTCGGCCGCCATGCAGGACGAATTTTCGCGCGCAACGCTTGATCTTCTGGTTCAGCCGGAACTTGCGCCGCTCTTTGCCGATGGACTGGCCGAGGCGCCGATTGCCGGGGAGATCATGCTGGCTGGCCGCCCGATGCAGGTGGGCGGCACGATTGACCGGCTTCTGGTCTCGCCAGCGCGCGTGATCGTGCTCGACTACAAAACCAACCGGATCGCACCGGACGATGCTGGCGGCGTGACAGAGGCCTATGTCGTGCAGATGGCGCTTTATCGCGAACTGGTGCGCGTACTTTATCCCGGCAGGGCGGTTGAATGCGCGCTCCTCTATACCGCGGCGCCGCGCGCCATTTTTCTGGACGATGCGGCGATGGATGCGGCCCTTTCCCGCGCCTTTCCGGTGGCTGGCCCGCTTCCTTGACCTTGCGCCCGCGCATTCCTATCTTGATCTGTAACGCGCCACACAAATCCTTCCTGAAAAGGCAGAAAATCATGCCCTCCCAAAAGGTTACCGATCAGTCGTTCCAGCGTGACGTGCTGGAATCAGGCAAGCCCGTTCTGGTTGATTTCTGGGCCGAATGGTGCGGCCCCTGCCGCCAGATTTCACCGGCGCTGGAGGAATTGGCGAATGAACTGGGCGCCAAGCTGACGGTCGCGAAAATCAATATCGACGAGAACCCGTCAGTGCCCAACCGCTATGGCGTGAAGGGCATTCCCACCCTGATGATCTTCCGCGATGGCCAGGTGGCCGCCACCAAAATGGGTGCCCTGCCCAAGACGAAGATCAAGGAATGGATCGAGTCGTCGATCTGATTGCGCGCGCAGCGGGCAAGGCATAGCCCCTCCGCTGTGCGTGGTTCGACGAAGGCTCACCATGAGGACGTGGGTGAGTTGCACTGACTGCAACCCGCAAGACTCCTCATCCTGAGCGCATCGCGAAGCGATGCAGTCGAAGGATGCACGGCATAAGTGCGGGCTCACTCCGCCGCGTGACCACCCGCTTGCATGCCCAGCTGCGCCGCAGCCGCACGTGGCACATAGCAATAGATGCTGGTGCCGCGGCCCGGCACGGAATCAAGCAGCACCATTCCGCCATGCATCTTGATGATCCGCTCGACCAGCGGCAGGCCCAATCCAGGGCCTGACGAATTGCCGCCCACGCGCTCGCTGGAGAAGCGCTCAAACACCTTGGGCTGAAGTTCTGGCGGAATGCCGGGCCCCGTATCAATCACGAAGAAGCGCACGGCCGCGCCTTCGCCCACGCCGCTGTCGCCCGCGTCCTCTGCGCCCAAAGTCACCGTGCCGCCGCCCGGCGTATACCGGATCGCGTTGTCGAGCAGATTGAACAGAACCTGCGTCATGCGCGCTTCATCCGCCATGACAAGGCCGGGCGTCTCCGGCAGCACGATATTGAGGAGAAGACCCGCACGGTCGCAGCGGTCGCGCATCAGTTCTTCGGCCGACTTGATGATCCGGGTCACTTCAACCGGCTTCAGCGACAGTTCCATCGCGCCGGAATCAATTGCCGCCAGATCAATGATGTTGTCGACCATCGCATTGAGCTGGCTCGAAGCGGCAAACATCGCGTCAAGATAGCCGCGCGCACGTTCCGGCAACTCGCCGCCAATGCCCATCTGCAGCGCCTGCACAAAGCCATGGACGGTGTTGAGCGGCGTGCGCAGCTTGTCGGAAATCTGCGCAACGATGCTGGTTTTCAGCTTGTCGGCAGCAACCAGTGCCGCGTTACGCTCCAGCAGGTTGCGCTCGGCATCGACGCTGTCCGTGATGTCAAGGAACGAGACAAGATTGGCGCCGTCGGGCAGTGGCACGATGTTCCAGGCGACCACGAAATTGTCCGTCCGCGAAATCCGGCCCGACGCGATGCGCCGCTCGCCCGCACCCGTTGCACCCAGATGCAGATCGGAAAGAACCTCGATCCCGCCCGACAGCGGCGCCAGCATGGCGATCACGCGGTCCGCATGCGGCTCACCGTCAAGGGCTGCCGCGTCCAGCCGCCAGATTGAGAGGAAGGCAGGGTTGTAGAGTTTCAGGCGCCCATCGGTGCCGAAAAGCGCCACACCCTCGTCCAGATAGTCAAGCGTGGAACGCTGCACATGGATCAGCGAGTTGTAATTGGCCTCCAGCGTAATCAGGCTCGTCACATCCTCGAACATCTGCAGAAGCCCGCCAAACGGATGCGGCTGCACGACAACGCGCAGCGTCGTTGCATCCGGCAGATGCCAGGTTTCTTCGATCGGCTCGATCGCGCGCATGTAAAGTTCGGCGCGGCCGCGTTTCCATTTGGCAAAGTCACGCTGTTCCGGCAAACGGCGTTCGGCCCGCAGCCGCTCAAGGATCTCGCCCTCATCCGGCTTCTGGGCAAGAAACGCCGTATCAAGCCGCCACAGATCGGCATAGGCATGGTTGTGATAGATGAGGCGCTTGTCCGGCCCGAAAATCACGACAGCCGTTTTCAGGCGGTCCAGCGTCTCGTCATGCGCCTCGATGTGGCGCTGCAGGCGCGAGAGCGCATCGTCGATCTCGGTCGCATCGGTGAGCGTGATCAGCGCGCCGCCCGGCGCCGGGCTTGCCGTCACGGTAAAGGCGCGGCGCTGCCCGTTCACCACCGCATAGCGCCGCTCGCGCAGGCATGAGGTGTTTTCGGCGGCATCGGCGGCCAGCCGCTCCTCGTCCTTGATCAGCGGCGGCGCATTTGAAATTTCGCTCACGCCTTCAATGCCCAGCGCCGACACATAGGCGCTGTTGGCAAGCCGCAGCTTGCCCTGCCAGTCGCGCAAGGCAGCAGGCACGGGCAGGGCCGCCATCATCGCTTCCAGATCATCGCGGCGCGCAACGGGGCGTGCGGGCTCTTCGGCCACCGGCCAGACGACAACAGTCGGCTCGCGCCCCACAATGCGGCCCAGCACCCGAAAGGCGATGCCGCCGCCATCGCGCACTTCAAGGGTAAAGGCATCGCCCTCTTCGCGCAGTTTGGCCAGCGCCAGCGCCAGCGGCGCGGCATCACCGCCGTCAAGGATGCGGCTGAGGAGGCCGGGCTCCGGCCCGTGCACAGCAGGAACATCCGTTTCCAGCGGCCAGACATAAAGCGTGGCGCCCTGTGCGATCAGGGCCTGCTCCCGCTGGGCGGCAGCGCGCAGCGCGACGAGATATTTGTCATGCAGGCGGCGTTCGCGCGCCCGCGTGCGCTGAAGAAGGGCCGCGGTCAAAAGCACCGCAGCGATGCCAAGCGCCAGAATGCCGCCCGTGATGATGTCAGGAACCAGCGCGCCGGCGTCAGCAGCCCGGGCGGGCGTTGCAAAGACTGAAAGGCAAATGGCGGCGCCCGCACGCGCCAAAGGCCGCGCAAAAAGACGCGCGCCCCTTCTGCCGTGCCCACTGTGAAGCGCGTTCTGCGCCATCTGCCATTGCCCCGCCCGCGCGAACATGACGGCGGGTCTTTGCGCCTGCCTGTCTCATCCGCTTGCCGGTCCATTCAGACCGAATCATCACCCAAGATAGGCAGGAAGGCGAGTGGGCGCGAGGGTCTTTGGCAGGTTAATCGCCACCCAGCAAGGTGCGGCATGCCGCTTCATCTGCTTCCGGCCCGGCGGTCAATTGCTGCAATGTGAATGTTTCATCGCCCGCAGGCTTGAAGATGATGTCGCGGACAGTACCGCCATCATCAACGACATAGTGAAGATCCCGGCGGGAGTCGGGCGGCCCGGAATGGCGTCGGTCAAGAATGCGCATGCCATCGCGCATGCCCGCGCGCGCAGCGGGGCCTAAAGGTCGAACCCCCGTCACGATGTTGGTCTCGCGTGAAGCGTCAGCGTCGAAACCGAAGTCAAGGACGGGCACATCGCTGGTCTCGACCCGAAGGCAGGGTGAAAACAGGTCGTCGGGCAGCAAGATGGCTTCGCCTGTTGCAATATAACGGACAAGGTCGTCAGCCAGGCTGATCTCCGACAGTTCGGAATAGACTGCTGGAAAGAGTGCATCGGCAGGCGGCACGGCACCATCTTGCGCGCGCCTCTGCATCGCAAGGATGACGTCATCAATGTCGAGCTTCCGGCTGCTCAGGCTTCGCAAGCGGTGATCCCACATTGCCGCCAGCATCATGCCGCGCTGATAGGGGATTTTCTGTGTGAAAGAATCGGACCAGAACTCACGACCTACTTCTTCGTTTGGCTGAAGCCGTGCCGGCGATGATCCATAGGCGAAAAGCATTGCATTCCAGCCAGAAGCAAACTCATCAACGCTGATGACACCATCGGCCAAAAGCCGCCGCCAGGTGTAATAGTCGGTAAAGCCCTCGCTGAACCAGTATCGCATCGGCTGCGTCGGGTCGAAGCCTTGGGGAAAGCCGCCCAAACGATCCGGGAACCATTTGTGCAGATGCTCGTGGGCGATGAGATAGCGGAAATCCCCAAGGGCAGCGTGATCCGTCGCAAACATCGCAAACGTACCATCCAGTGCCGTGCCGCCCAGCGAATAGTATTTCTCATCGGTCAGCGGCAGGAGCGTGACCAGAAAATCTTCGGTAGGTGTCTCAAGAAACCTGTGATGGCCGGCAATGATGTCGGCGGCCATGCTGGCCAGCGCGGCGTCGTCAAACTTCCATGCGCCGCGCACGGCCACACGCAGTGTTTTACCGTTCAAATCACGTGAGCTGATGCGAAAGTCACCGCCGACCGCAAGGTGTCGCTGCACGGCTGCATTGTCCTGACCGGTGAATGCGAATGCGCGCCCCTCGCCAAAACTTGTTGCAAGCGGGAGATCGGGATCAAAGCCCTCGAACGAAACCGAAAGTGCATAAGGCCCATCAATCATGGGCCAGGCAAAGGCGGCAAACCCGATCAGGTGAAAGTAATCCGGCCGGACGATCACGCGATAAGGATTGCGCCCGTCCGCCTCTGGCTCTTGCGCCATGCGCATGAAACGCCAGCTGAGCGCGACCATCGCGCCGGGTTCGTGTTGCAAAGTACGGATGAAAGGCTCATTCCCGTCCGCCGGAAGCAATTCAGCGTTGGTCGCACTGAGGTCGGCCATATCACCGTAGAGCACCGTCTCGCCGCCCCATTCGTCCGGCAGGCGCACCTGCGTCGTGCCGGAAGGTGACCCCTTGAAGCGCATGCTGACATGAAGCGCTGCCAGGCCCTCGCGATCGCGTTCCGGCGAAATGACATACGCAATTGGCAGGTATGTTTCTGCCGCGCGCACACCGGTGGAAACTGCCAGAAGTGTCAGGAGCGCGAGTGCGAAGCGCATGGCGTTTCCTCCAGAAGAAAGGGCAACGGCAATTTTCTGCCGTCGCCCTGTTCCTGAAGCAACTGACAATCGCGTCAGCAATCTTTCAATACCGGTAATGTTCCGGCTTGAAGGGTTTGTCGTCGCTCACACCGATATATTCCGCCTGCTTGGGGCTGAGCCTGGTCAGCCTGGCACCGACCTTGGCCAGATGCAGTTCGGCGACCTTTTCATCGAGCTTCTTGGGCAGCGTATAGACCTGACGCTCGTATTTCGCGCCATTGGTCCACAGCTCGATCTGGGCCAGCGTCTGGTTCGAGAACGACGCCGACATCACAAAGCTCGGATGGCCCATCGCATTGCCCAGATTCACAAGGCGGCCTTCCGACAGAAGAATGATGCGCTTGCCATCGGGAAAGCTGATCTCGTCCACCTGCGGCTTGATGTTGGTCCACTTGAAATTGCGCAGGCTTGCGACCTGGATCTCGCTGTCAAAATGGCCGATATTGCACACGATGGCGCGATCCTTCATCGCGCGCATGTGGTCGATGGTGATGACATCGACATTGCCGGTGGCGGTGACGAAAATGTCGGCGCGCGGGGCGGCATCTTCCATGGTGACAACTTCATAGCCCTCCATCGCCGCCTGCAGCGCGCAGATGGGATCGATCTCCGTCACCATCACGCGGCAGCCCGCCTGACGCAGTGAGGCCGCCGAACCCTTGCCGACATCGCCGTAACCGGCAACGACGGCAACCTTGCCCGCCATCATCACGTCGGTGCCGCGACGGATGCCGTCCACCAGCGATTCACGGCAGCCATAGAGATTGTCGAACTTCGACTTGGTCACGCTGTCATTGACATTGATCGCGGGAAACAGAAGACGGCCCTCGCGCGCCATGATGTAAAGGCGGTGAACGCCCGTGGTCGTTTCCTCCGAAACGCCCTTGATCGCAGCTGCGCACTGGGCAAACCAGCCCGGCCGCTGCTTCAGGAGTTTCTTGATGAGCGCAAAAAAGATCTCTTCTTCTTCATTGCCCGGCGCATCCAGAAACGCGGTGTCGCCCTGTTCGGCGCGCAGCCCGTGATGGACAAGCATGGTGGCATCGCCGCCATCATCCAGGATCAGGTTCGGCGTGCCGCCGTCATGCCATTCGAAAATGCGCGCGACATATTCCCAGTATTCCTCCAGCGTCTCGCCCTTCACGGCAAAGACAGGGATCTTGGCCGCGGCAATCGCGGCCGCCGCATGATCCTGCGTCGAGAAAATATTGCACGAGCTCCAGCGCACATCGGCGCCCAGCGCCGTCAGCGTTTCGATCAGCACGGCGGTCTGGATCGTCATGTGGAGACAGCCTGCAATACGCGCACCGGCCAGCGGCTTCTTGCCTGCAAATTCGGCGCGGATGGCCATCAGGCCCGGCATCTCGCTTTCAGCAAGCGAGATTTCCTTGCGGCCGAAATCGGCCAGCGACATGTCGGCGACACGAAAATCAGAAAAATGGCTCATGGGAAAAATGTCCTTTGGCCGCGCACCCCAGGGCCGCAGCAGATGGAAGAGGCCACGCCTTTAGCAGGCGCAAGCCCGCTCCGGCAAGGGCATATAAAGAAATCTTTATGTGATTTTCAGGGTCAGGCGCGCTTGGCCTGACCCTGTGGCGCTGCCGCCGGGGCCTTGCCGTCACCCTCAATCGCCGCCAGCGCCGCCTGCAGGAGTGAGGCGGCGGCTGCGTCCTTGGACGCGGCAGTGGCAGCACCGGATGGATTGCTGCCCAGATGCTTTTCCGTAAAGGCCCGTGCCCTCTGCGTCATCACACCATCGGTAATCGCGCCATCCGCCAGAAGCTTCAGGACCATCAGCGCATTGGCCTTGGCATCGCGCGCGAGCACGTCAAACCATTTGCCGGCATCGGCCGCCTTGACCGAGAGGCTGTCCAGACCCTCGGCCAACTGGCGCTTCTGCAGATCGGGCAGGTTCGATTTGAGGATGCGGCGCTGATGCGCAGCCAGGCGCTTCAGGCGCACATCGACGGGATGACGCGGATCAACAAAGGCCGATTCCATCTGCGGTGACGTCAGCTGGCCCTGCATGACCGCAGCAAGCGCGCGCTTGTTCTCCGGGCCCACCACATTTTCTTCAAGCGTAATCAGACGCTCCAGCCGCCCGTCTGCGCCCTGGGCCGGCTTTACCCACGCCTCCAGCGTGTCGGAGGCGACATAGCGCTTGGAACGGATGGTCACGGCGGCAACAATGTCTTCCTGCTGCAACCACGCGCCCGCACCGATCACAAGGCGCGTGACGATCTGTTTGAGGTGTTTGAGCTCTGTCTCAAGGTCAGCGGCCAGCTTGCGGCCTGAACGCACTTCAGCCACCACACGCTTGCCCACGGCAATGCGGGCCTCGTCAAAGCGCCCGGCTGCAAACTCGTTCGCCAGAATGGCAAGGCCCGGCGATGCGCCTTCAATCCTGCGCCCGCAAAAAAGATCAGCGAGCACGATCATGGCGCTGCCCAGATCAGGCTGGCTGCCAATCAATTCCTGCAGGGCGGCCGAGCCATTCAGAAGCTCGGCGATGATGGTGCCTGCAGACGCAATGACAAGCGGGCGCTCTGGCGCATTTTCCGCTACGCCATGCGCCACTTCAGCGACGCGGGAAAGCTTTTCGCTCCAGCTCTTGGCAGGCGCCAGAAATTTGGCCATCGCCGCATTGAAAAGATAGGCGGCATCGGGCTCACCGGCCACCTTGCGCGCATGCGCGACAAGAGCGGCTGCATCCTTGCACGCGACCAGACGGCCCGCGCGTTCGTCCTTGTAAACCCGCTTGATCGCACGCTCGGTCAGCTCAAGCAGCGACTTCATGATTTTGGCAACGCCGGCCTCGGTTGTGGCGGCCTGCGCAATTGCCACTTTCTGGATCGCATGCTGGAACACGGTGCCGGTTGCTTCCAGCCGCTCCAGCGCCTCGGGCGAATGGATCAGTTCCGTGACGGTCAATTTCCAGCGCGACAGCGAGTCTGCCAGAAGCCGCCCGATGGTCGCGCGCGAATGGAGCGAGTAAAGATCTTCCGGCGAAAAGCAGGGCAGGGCATGCGGCTCTTCTTCAGCCTCGGGCGCCACGCGCACCTTCGCTGTGCCTTCCTCAAAAATCGTCAGGCTGCGGAATTCGCCGGTCGCCTCGTTATAGGTCTCCTTCACCACCTTCACGGCGGCGGCTTCGTTGGCGGCAATCAGGGCCTCTGCGGTTTTGACGGCCGTGGTGCGGCTCGAAATGGCGTCCATCAGCGCCCAGCCCGATTTGGCGCCCTTGCGGACAAAAATCTCGTAGTGGATCTGCGCAGCCATCGGTACGCCCTGTCGGATGCATGAGCCGGGAACGCCCATCATGGCTTGCGCGGCGTTAAGCACACATGAAAAGGCCCGCAGCGTTGATCGCGTGCGGGCCTTAAGCCTTTGGCAAGATGTGTGGCGCGTCTACTCCGCCGCCTTTGACACACCCGGCGCTGCGGCCCGCACTTCGGGCGTCACGTGCGTCTCGAACTTTTCAAAATTCTTGACGAACATGGAAACCAGCTTTCCCGCCTGTGCGTCATAGGCGCCCTTGTCGCCCCAGGTCTCGCGCGGATTGAGGATGCGCGGCTCGACGCCCGGCACGCTGACCGGCACCTGGAAACCGAACCACGGATCAACGCGCATTTCGGCGCGCGCAAGGCTGCCATCCAGCGCAGCGTTGAGAAGCGCGCGCGTTGCCTTGATCGGCATGCGCGTGCCCTGGCCATAGGCGCCACCGGTCCAGCCCGTGTTCACCAGCCAGCAATTCACCTTGTGCTCGGCGATCAGGTCCTTGAGGAGATTGCCATAGACCGAAGGATGGCGCGGCATGAACGGCGCACCAAAGCAGGTCGAGAAGGTCGGCTGCGGCTCCTTGCCCAGACCCTTTTCGGTGCCCGCCACCTTGGCGGTAAAGCCGGAGAGGAAGTGATACATCGCCTGCGCGGGCGAAAGCTTGGCAATCGGCGGCAGCACGCCAAACGCATCCGCCGTCAGCATGATGACGTTTGATGGATGGCCTGCACGGCCCGTGTCGGATGCATTGGGAATGAAGTCGATCGGATAGGCGCCGCGCGAATTTTCGGCAAGCGTTGCATCATCAAGGTCAAGCACGCGCGTCAGCGGATCCATCACCACATTTTCAAGCACCGTGCCGAAGCGCTTGGTGGTGGCATAGATCTCAGGCTCGGCCTCCGGCGACAGGCGGATCATTTTGGCATAGCAGCCGCCCTCGAAATTGAAGACGCCCGCTTCCGACCAGCCGTGCTCGTCATCGCCGATCAGCGTGCGCGACGCATCCGCAGACAGCGTTGTCTTGCCGGTGCCCGAGAGGCCGAAGAAGATCGCCGACTTGCCATCCTTGCCGACATTGGCCGAGCAATGCATCGGCATCACGCGCTTTTCCGGCAAAAGGAAATTGAGGATCGTAAAGACCGACTTCTTCATCTCGCCGGCATACGACGTGCCGCCGATCAGGATCAGCTTCTTGGTGAAGTTGACGCCGATGACGGTCGGCGAAACGGTGCCATGACGTTTGGGGTCAGCCACAAAGCCCGGGAAGTCGATGATCGTGAACTCGGGCAGGAAGTTGGCAAGGGCCGAAGTTTCAGGCCGGATCAGAAGGTTGCGGATGAAAAGCGAGTGCCACGCATATTCGGTGATGACACGCACTTTCACGCGATGGGTCAGATCAGCGCCGCCATAAAGGTCCTGCACGAAAAGATCACGGCCCTGCGCATAGGCGATGAAGGCCTCTTCCAGCGCATCAAAATGCGCGGGGCTCATGGGCTTGTTGTTGTCCCACCAGAGCGCGTTTTCGGTGAGCGCATCGCGCACCGTGAACTTGTCACCGGCGGAGCGGCCCGTGTGCTGTCCGGTCTTGACGACCAGCGGGCCGTCCTTGGCCAGCTCGCCTTCACCACGGCGGATCGCTTCCTGATAGAGCGCGGCAGGTCCAAGGTTCCATGCCGCCGACGCGATGTTGCGCAGGCCATGCAGCTGAAGCCCGTGGCTGGAAATGATCGTGCCCGTCTCTTTCACGTGGATGCTCCCTTGAACAGATGCCGCCAAAGGGAGAGCGAGCCACGCATCCATGCGCGGAACATCTGCCCCACCCTTCATGCCGGAAAGGCGATCGGGCGCCATGCGTGCAGCGCCGCGTTCCCGCGTTCAATCCGGCAGAACCCCATAACTGCCCGAAGGCTGGCCGGTAATGCAAGCGCGGCAATCGGGAAGGCTTAAGCGGGGACGCGTCCGGGAAAGTGGCTTTAATCACTTGATTTTGCAGATTATTTCCTGACATCGTTTCTGCCACGGGTTCAATCGTGGCAGGCCGGGGCGACATCGGCCTTTCTTTTGCCCCCGAATCTGTCAACGGTTGCGGCCAATTCCTGCGTGCCGCCAAGGCCTTGCCTCGTGCAAGGGCGGGGGCGCACTCTCTGTTTTCACTTATCTCCCAGACGGGCTTGAGCGCTTCATGCCGACCATTGCTCTCGTAGATGACGACCGCAACATCCTGACCTCGGTCTCGATTGCCCTCGAACAGGAGGGCTATCACGTGCGCACTTATAATGACGGCGCCTCCGCGCTGACGGCGCTTTCGGCAACGCCGCCCGATCTGGCGATCCTCGACATCAAGATGCCGCGCATGGATGGCATGGAGGTGCTGCGCCGCCTGCGCCAGAAGAGCGACCTGCCGGTCATCTTCCTCACCTC
>DEIC01000024.1:25564-30144 GCA_002352285.1 Alphaproteobacteria bacterium UBA2784
TGGGATGGCAAGGGCGTGACGCTGACCGTGACCGAGTTCCTGATCCTGCATGCGCTGGCCCAGCGTCCCGGCTTTGTCAAAAGCCGCGACAATCTGATGGATGCTGCCTATGACGATCAGGTCTATGTCGATGACCGCACCATCGACAGCCACATCAAGCGCCTGCGCAAGAAGTTCAAGCAGGTCGATGACAATTTCGACGCGATCGAAACGCTCTATGGCGTGGGTTACCGCTATAAGGAGTGAGCGGGATGGAACGCCCGGCCCCGCCTTTGGGCGGTGGTGATGACGCGAGTCTGAAAGAGCGCATGGCCGGGCTTATCACGCGCAGCCTGCGCCGCGCCCGCGCCCGCATGCGCATCTTCCGCCGTCAGCGCCGCTTCTCGCCGCTGACGCTGCGCATCATCCTGCTTAACCTGATCGCGCTCGTGCTGCTGATCGGCGGCGTTCTCTATGTCAACGTATCGCGCATCAGCCTGATTGAAGAACGCATCCTGTCTCTAAAGACACAGGGCGCGATCATGGCAGCGGCCCTCGCTGAAGGCGCAACCGAGGGACCGGAAGCGACAACCATCAACAAGGAGTCGGCCATTCCGCTCTTGCGGCGTCTGGCCGGACCGACGGCCACGCGCAGCCGGGTTTTCGATTCACGCGGCCTCTTGATGCTCGATACGCGCCAGTTGCTGCCCTCGGCGGGCGTTGAATCATTTCAGCTGCCGCCCCCCGATGGCGGCTGGCTCTCGCTCGATATCTTCAACCGCATCTATGATTTCCTGGCGGACTTCGTGCCGGGTGGCCGCTATCCGCCCTATATCGAGCTGGATGGCCGCGATGGCACCGGCTACGAGGAGGTGCGCCGCGCGCTGGGCGCTGAAGAGGCAAGCGCCGTGCGCATCAACTCGTCGGGNNGCGCTCTTTGCGATGATCTTTGCGTCCATCGCCCTCTCGCGTTTCATTGCGCGCCCGGTGAAGGCGCTGGCCGAAGCCGCCGACAAGGTGCGCCATCTGGCGACTGACCGTGTGGAGATACCCGACTTCACCCATCGCCGGGATGAAATCGGTGAACTCTCCACCTCGCTGCGCGACATGACCCAGGCGCTCTATGACCGCATTGATGCGATTGAACAGTTTGCCGCTGATGTGGCGCATGAAATTAAGAACCCGCTGACCTCGCTGCGCAGCGCCGTTGAGACCATGCGCATCGCACGTGACGATGCCACCCGCGCGCGCCTGATGGAGGTGATTGAGGCCGATGTCAGCCGCGTCAACCGTCTGGTCAGCGACATCTCGGATGCCTCGCGCCTTGATGCCGAATTGTCGCGCACCAGGGCAGCGCCCGTTGATCTTGCGCTTCTGGCCGAAACGATTGCCGGTCTTTTCAACAATCGTGGCGGCAAGGTCGCTGTTCGCACCCAGATCGATTCCAGCCCGCAGGAACTGACCGTGCCCGGCCTTGCCGGTTCTTTGGGTCAGGTGCTTTCCAACCTTGTCGAAAACGCCGTCTCCTTCAGCCCCGAGGGCGCGGAAGTTGTCGTGCATGTGCGCCGCACCGATGGTCATGCGCTGATGATTGTCGAAGACCGTGGGCCCGGCATTCCGCCTGAAAATCTCGAAACGATTTTCCGCCGCTTCTATACGTCGCGGCCGGAAGAGCATGGCTTTGGCCGCAATTCGGGTCTTGGCCTCTCCATCTCGCGCCAGATTGTCGAGGTTCATGGCGGCACGATCCGCGCCGAAAACCGCCGCAATGCCGAGACCGGCGCCATCGAAGGCGCGCGCTTNNGCTGGTCGCCGATGACCGCGTTGAACTCTTTGAACACAAAGGTGCGCTTTGTGGCCGGGCGCCAGCAAGACTGCGCGGATTGCTGGAAGTGCGCGGCGCCGGCATCGCCGCGGTAAAATCGGCCGCCTTAGCCCCCATCCGGCTTGCCGTGATCCTGACCCGGCGAAGGAGCATCGAGCGGCTGCCCGGAACAGAACCTTATGTGCTGGCGGGATATGCGGCCCACATGCTCCCCGCCCTCAAACTTTGCGGCTTTGATGCTTCCGCTACGGCGCGCATCCGCCTTGCGCTTTCACAAGGCGCGCGTGTGCGCAAGGAGAAAAAGCCGCGCGGGGATGCGCCCGGCATATGGGATATCGCGGCGGATGCTGTTATCGTCCCGGCCCGCACCGGAAAGGCCATGAAGGCCGCAAGCGCGGCGCCAATAAAGGGGAAGCAATTCAGCGTGCCATGATCGGACTTGTGATTGTCACCCACGGACGGCTTGCCAACGAATTCATTGCCGCGATGGAGCATGTGGTCGGACCGCAGACGCACATCAAGGCGATTGCCATCGGCCCCGACGACAACATGGAAAAGCGCCGCGCCGACATTCTGTCGGCGGCAGCCGAAGTCAATGTCGGCGATGGTGTCATCATCCTGACGGACATGTTTGGCGGCACGCCATCCAACCTCGCCATCTCGGTGATGGACAAGGCCAAGGCCGAAGTGATTGCCGGCGTCAATCTGCCGATGCTGATCAAGCTCGCCTCGGTGCGAAAGACAGGCAAGCTGGCGCAGGTTGCCCAGACCGCGCAGGAAGCCGCCCGCAAATATGTCATCGTCGCAAGCCAGGAACTGGCGGGCTGAGCGCGTGGCGAAGGTTTCAGCCGAGCTTCCCATCATCAATGCGCGCGGGCTGCATGCGCGTGCGTCGGCCAAATTCGTGAAGCTGGCGGCTGGCTTTTCCTCGAAAATTTCCGTGACGCGCGACGATCAAACCGTGCCCGGCACCTCGATCATGGGGCTGATGATGCTGGGCGCAGGGCCGGGCTCATCCATTCATGTTGAGGCTGACGGGCCTGATGCGGAGGCGGCTTTGACCGCCATTGCAGCTTTGGTTGCCGGAAAATTCAACGAAGAGTGATGGCAAACGGATGTGGCGGCGATTGTTCTGCCCCAATTCGTGCCTAAATAGGCGCTTGTGCGACTGCCAATTCCTTTGGGGAGATTTTTCATGTTCGACATGTTGAAACGCCATGCCCGCATGGCGCTCGCCGGTGCGGCCGCGATCGGCTTGCTGGTGACGCCCGCCTGGGGCGAAAGCGCGCCAGCCGATCCGACGGCAGCCCCTGCTCCTGAAAAAGTGGAACTGCCCACCACCGCCACCCCGGCCATGTGGAAGATCCTCAAACCGAATGGCGCAACGATTACGTTCCTCGGTTCGGTGCATCTTTTGCCACCCAACCTCAATTTCATGACGCCGGAACTTGAAGCCGCGATTGCCGGGGCCGAGATCACGGTCACGGAAGTGCTGGCGGCGGAACTGACGTCGCCTGAACTGCAGTCATATGTGTTGCAGGAAGGATTGTACCCCGCTGGCACGACGCTGCAGTCAAAGATGACGCCGGAGCAATGGGCAGTCTTTGAGAAGGTGTGCGCCAGCCTCGGCGTTCCCGCCGCAGGTCTCAATCAGTTGAAGCCATGGCTCGCCTCGTTGACGCTGGCGCAGCTGGTCGCCGCCAAGGATGGCTACCTGCCCACGTCAGGTGTTGAAATGCAGCTTGATGGCGCCATGGGTGAAAATGGCAAGGTGCGCCTTGCCTTTGAAACAGCCATGGAACAGATCGGCTTCTTCACCGGCATCGATGAACAGACAGCAGTTGAAAGCCTGGTCACCGGCAGCCAGCAGATCATCGATGATCCGCAAATGCTCAACCGGCTGGTGGTGGCATGGGCCGCAGCCGACATTGCGCGCATGGAGGAGCTTCTCGTCACGGCCATGAAGCAGACGCCCGAGCTGGGCAAGGTGATGCTGGATGACCGCAATGCCCGCTGGGTGGCGCGCATCCAGAGCGAGTTCATGGTGGATGGCAATGACTACTTCATCGTTGTCGGCGCAGCCCATCTGATCGGCGAAAACAGCGTCGTCGACCTCCTGCGCGACGCAGGCGTTGTCGTCGAAGGCCCGTAACGCCCGGCACAGCCTTGGCATGAAAGGGGCGCCCTCACCGGCGCCCCTTTTGCGTGGCCCGCGTGTTTCTCATTGCCTCTCAGGCTCTCTGATATATACTCACGGTATCTACCAAGCGGGAAGCGCCCATGCCGACCCAACAGAAAAACGAGGAGAAGCGGGCCAAGCTGTTCATGCATGGCCGCAGTCAGGCTGTCCGCCTGCCGAAAGAATTCCGCTTTCGCGGCAAAGAAGTGCGCGTAAGCCGTGAGGGAGAGCGCGTCGTTCTTGAGTCTGTCGAAGGTGCGGGATTTGATTTTGCCGCGTGGTGGCGGAAACTTGAGGCCCTCAAGGACATACCATTCCCCGAGCCAGACGACATGCCAATTCCCAAGGGCAATGCAGTCTTCGATTGAACATGTTTCTGCTCGACACCAACATCATCATCGGCATTCTCACTGGGCGGGAGCCATTGCTGGTTCAAAGGCTGCAACGCGAACTCGGTAAGGGCGCAAACATCGCCATTCCTGTTCCAGTCTTGCACGAGCTTTACTTTGGTGCAGAAAAGAGCGCGCACAGGAAGCGTAATCTCGAACGGATCCGCACATTTCGTGAAGCCGTCCCGGAGCTTGCGGTGTTTGGTGA
>DEIC01000102.1 GCA_002352285.1 Alphaproteobacteria bacterium UBA2784
CCTGACTCACTCTGCCTGATGCATCTGGCAAGCACGTTTTGTGCTGACCGGAACCTTCCTGCGCCGCATGTCGTGACCTTCGATCATCGGCTGCGTCCGGCCTCGGCAGAAGAGGCGCAACAGGTATCGCGCTGGGCGGAGGCGATCGGCCTTCGCCATACGATTCTGACGCATGAGGGCCCGGTACCCCAATCGGGCGTGCAGGAATTTGCGCGGCATGCACGCTATCAGGCGATGGGCCGTTTCTGTGCGGCGCGCGGCATTGCAAGCCTCATGGCCGCGCATCATCTCGATGACCTCTTCGAGACGGTTGCGATGCGGGCTGCGCGTGGCGCGCCCCCTGCCAATGACGGCATGGCGATGATGGCGCGCCTGCCGGACGTTGCGGGCGTTGATGTGATGCTGGTGCGGCCCTTGCTGTTTGAGACCAAGGCCGCCCTTGTCGCGCATGTGCAGGCGTGCGGTCAGGCATATCTTGCCGATCCGTCAAACTGTGATCCGCGCTTTGAGCGGGCGCGGCTGCGCCTGAAAGGCGGGCTCAACCGGCCGCCCCTTGCCGACATTCTCGCCGCGCGACAGGCGCGCGCTGCGCTGGAGCGGGCAACCGCTGCGCTGTTTGACCAGCAGGTGCGGGTGCACGAGGCCGGGTTCTATCTGGCGCCGCGCGACATTCTGCTCTCGGGCGAGGCGCCACACCTGCGTCTTCTGCGCGAGTTGCTGGCCAGGGCAGCTGGCGCGGATCATCTGCCCTCTGCAAGCGCGGTCATGGCGCTGCAGGCTCATGTGGCAGAATCAGGGTCTGCCTCATTGCACGGCGCACTTGTGCGTCAGGCGTCGCGCGCGCTGGCCGGGGCGGATCACCTTATGATTTGTGTGGAAACGCCGCGCTTGCCGGTGCTGCCTGTCACGGCCATTGGGCGCGTGGTCTGGCAAGGGCGCTTTGACATTGAGATTGCGCCCGAGGCTGGCCGTGCCGACATCGTGCCGCTCGGCATGGCGCGCGCTGCCCGGTTGCGGCGTGAAAACAAGGTGTTGCGCGACATTCCCGCCCGGGCGCTGGCGATGACGCCTGCGCTCGTGAGAGGTGGCGAGCTCCTTGCGGCGCCGTTTGCGGGTCTGCCGGGGCCGATGACGGCGCGGTTCCGGTCGCGGCCCTGGTTCGCTTTTGCGGAACATCCGCAGTCGCCATTTGGCGGCGCTTAACGCCTTGTTCGCCATGGCAAGACAGCGGCCCTGCAAATGCCATCCATGGCGTGGAATTTAGCTTTCCCGAAACTCTGGAAAAGCTAGTCTTTCCAACCTATCTGAGAGGTAACAATCTTCCTCCCCCACCGGCGGCCAGGCCGCCAGAGACGGTTGAACGCTCGTGAGCAATTTCCGCAATTTCGCCCTGTGGATCGTGATCGCACTGCTGCTGGTGGTGCTGTTCAACATGTTCCAGGGCTCCGGTTCGGGCCGCAATGATCCGATCACGTTTACGGAATTCTACAGCCGCGTCGAAGCCGGCACGGTGAAAGAAGTGAACATCCGCGGTGAAGTCATCACCGGCCGCACCAATGCGGGCGAAGAGTTCACGACCTATGCGCCCTATGATCCGGAGATGGTGCGCCGCCTGCTCGACAAGGGCGTACAGATTTCTGCGACGCCGGATGAAAGCGCGGTGCCCTCGCTTCTTGGCGTGCTCGTGAACTGGTTCCCGATGCTGCTCTTGATCGGCGTGTGGGTGTTCTTCATGCGCCAGATGCAGGGCGGCGGCGGCAAGGCCATGGGCTTTGGCAAGTCGAAAGCAAAACTTCTGACCGAGAAGCACGGCCGCGTCACGTTTGAAGATGTGGCGGGTGTGGACGAGGCGAAGGAAGAGCTGCAGGAGATCGTGGAGTTCCTGCGTGATCCGCAGAAGTTCCAGAAGCTGGGCGGCAAGATTCCGAAGGGCGCGCTGCTGGTCGGCCCGCCGGGCACCGGCAAGACACTGATCGCGCGCGCGGTTGCGGGCGAAGCCAACGTGCCTTTCTTCACGATCTCGGGCTCTGACTTTGTGGAAATGTTTGTCGGCGTCGGCGCCAGCCGCGTGCGCGACATGTTCGAGCAGGCGAAGAAGAATGCGCCCTGCATTGTCTTCATCGATGAAATTGACGCGGTGGGCCGCCATCGCGGCGCAGGCCTTGGCGGCGGCAATGACGAACGCGAGCAGACGCTGAACCAGCTCCTTGTCGAGATGGACGGCTTTGAGGCCAATGAGGGCATCATCATCGTGGCCGCTACCAACCGGCCTGACGTGCTGGACCCGGCTTTGTTGCGCCCCGGCCGCTTTGACCGCCAGGTCGTGGTGCCGAACCCCGACATCGTCGGCCGCGAGAAGATTTTGAAGGTCCACATGCGCAAGGTGCCGCTTGGCCCCGATGTGAACCCGCGCACGATTGCGCGCGGCACGCCGGGCTTTTCGGGTGCTGATCTTGCCAACCTCGTCAACGAAGCGGCCCTTCTTGCCGCGCGCCGTGGCCGCCGCATCGTGACGATGCGCGAGTTCGAGGACGCCAAGGACAAGGTGATGATGGGCGCCGAGCGCCGCTCGATGGTGATGTCGGAATCGGAAAAGCGTCTGACGGCCTATCACGAGGGCGGCCATGCGCTGGTGGCGATGAGCGTGCCGGCGACCGATCCGGTGCACAAGGCCACGATCATTCCGCGCGGCCGCGCGCTGGGCATGGTCATGCAGTTGCCGGAAGCCGACAAGCTCTCGATGTCGTATGAGCAGATGATCTCGCGTCTTGCGGTGATGATGGGTGGCCGCGCCGCCGAAGAAATCATCTTCGGCAAGGAAAAGATCACGTCGGGCGCGCAGTCGGATATTGATGGCGCCACGCGGCTTGCCCGCGCGATGGTCACGCGCTGGGGCTATTCCGACAAGCTTGGCCCGATTGCCTATGCCGAAAACCAGGAAGAGGTGTTCCTCGGCCATTCGGTGGCGCGCTCGCACAACGTGTCAGGCACGACCCTGAAGCTGATCGAAGAGGAAATCCGGGGTCTGGTGGAAGGCGGCTATGCCTCGGCCCGCAAAATCCTGACCGAGCGTATTGAAGACCTGCACATCGTTGCCAAGGGTCTTCTCGAATACGAAACGCTGTCAGGTGACGAAATCAAGGGCCTGCTCAAGGGCGAGCAGCCGGTGCGCGAGACGCCGGAAGAGGCCGAGGTGACGCCCGTCAGCACGGTGCCCAAGACGGGGCGGCCGCGCGGCGATGGCGGGCCGCAATCGCCCGAGCCGCAGCCCAGCGCGTGACGCAGGGCGCGCAGGTTCCATCAGGCAACAGGCCGGCGGGGCAGGGCGCTCCGCCGGCCTTGCCGTCTGGTCCGCAGATTTTCGGCATCCTCAACATTACGTCTGACTCGTTTTCGGATGGCGGGCGGTTTCTTGATCCGGCAGCCGCCATCGCGCATGGCGCGGCGCTCGCCGCCGTTGGCGCACATGTCATTGACATCGGGGCAGCGTCGTCGAACCCCGATGCGGCTGCCATTGATCCGGCCATCGAGATCGGACGGCTTGCACCTGTGGTGGCGGCGCTGCATGCGCAGGGCATTGCGCTTTCGATCGATACATTCTCGCCGCCGGTTCAGCTTTGGGCGCTGGATCAGGGCGTTGCCTTCCTCAATGACATTGACGGGTTTGCCGAACCGTCGCTCTATCCGGCGCTGGCGGCGTCTTCGGCGCGGCTGGTCGTCATGCATTCGGTGCAGCGGCGCGGCAGGGCCACGCGCGTGCACGTCGCGCCCGAAGGGATCGTTGATGCAGCGCTGTCATTCTTTGAGGCGCGGATTGCGGCGCTGACGGCGGCGGGTGTTGCGCGCTCGCGCCTCATCCTTGACCCCGGCATGGGATTTTTCCTTGGCAGCGATGCGGAAGCGTCGTTTGCGATGCTGCGCGCCATTGGGCGCCTCAAGTCAGCCTTCGGCTTGCCCGTGCTGATTTCAGTCTCGCGCAAATCATTCCTGCGGGCGCTGGCGGGGCGTGCGCCGATGGAATCTGGCGCGCTCACACTTGCCGCCGAACTGGAAGCAGCGCGCCTTGGCGCTGACTTCATCCGTACGCATGATGTGCGGGCGCTGGCGGACGGGTTGAAGGTGATGGCGAGGGTGGGGGGCTGACGTGCGTCTTCCGCCTCCGCCCGCAACTTGTTGCGGGGGAGGCCAGCGATGCCTTCGCATCGCGGGTGGGGGAAGCCAACCCAAACAAGAGCCCCCACCCGGATTTGAGTTCGCACCGCTCACTCAAATCCGACCTCCCCCGCAATGAATTGCGGAGGAGGTAAAGAGATGTACAAATCCGAGAGCCCATTTCGGGGGATGCGAAAGGAACATAGTGCCTCACCCCTCTTCTGGCATCTCCGGCAGGCGGCAGGCGTCGGCTTCCATGGGGTAGAGGCGGAAGACTTTCTGATCGTCTTCCGGGCGCACCAGGCGCACATCTTCTTCGCCAGGCGCCGGTTCGCCGCACGGGGTCACCGCAAAGCCGCGATTGCGCAGGATCAGATTGCCGTCCGGCTCCACCTCAATGGTGAAGGAGCCGCCATCGCACTCAATGCCGCAATGGATCTGACCGGGCTTCAGATCTTCGGCAGGGGCCGAGGTACAGATCGCCATGTTTTCGAACTCGTGGCCGGAATCACGAAAGCGGACCCGCACCATCGGATTGAAAGCCGAATACTGACCGTCATTGAACCAATAGGGCAGGAGCTCACCCTGCTCGTCGGTCATGAAGGGAACCGTCGGGAAATAGGTGAAGCTGATGGCGGTCACCAACTGGCGCGGGTGTTCCTTCAAATGGGCGGTGTCATAGGTGCGTTCCCAGCACTGGGTGACCCCGGTGTCAAAAAAGTCAATCACTGGAGGGGTTTGGCTGGCCAAGGCCGGCCCGGCCAACAGAAGGCCAAGGGTTGACAGAAGGCGCTTCCGGGTCGTTAGAGATTTCATGCTATGGACCTTTCAGAGAAGAAAGTACCGGGGCCCCGCTGCAAGCAGGGGCTGTTCGGCCGGAGAGCTTAGATGACGCGCAAATATTTCGGAACAGACGGAATCCGGGGCACCGCCAATCGCGGGGTCATGACCGCCGAAACCGCCCTGAAACTTGCCATGGCAGCCGGACGGCACTTCCGCCGCGCCGAGGGTACGCACCGCGTGGTCGTCGGCAAGGATACGCGGCTTTCCGGCTACATGATCGAATCTGCGCTGGTCTCCGGCTTCACCGCTGTCGGCATGGACGTGTTCCAGTTCGGCCCGGTGCCGACGCCTGCCGTTGCCATGCTGACGCGCAGCCTGCGTGCCGATCTGGGCGTGATGATTTCAGCGTCGCATAATCCGTTTCAGGATAATGGCCTCAAGCTGTTCGGCCCCGATGGCAACAAGCTGTCGGATGATGTCGAGCTCAAGATCGAACGGCTGATGGACCAGAACATGGCTGATCTTCTGGCCGAGCCGGAAAAGATCGGACGCGCCAAGCGCATCGACGACAGTCAGGCGCGTTACATCGAACATGCCAAGCGCACATTCCCGCGCGCGCGAACGCTGGAAGGATTGCGCGTTGTGATCGACTGCGCCAATGGCGCGGCCTATCGCGTGGCGCCGTCGGTGTTGTGGGAACTGGGTGCGGAAGTCATTGCCATCAACATTGCGCCCAATGGCGCCAACATCAATCTGGATTGCGGGTCAACGTCGCCGGCCGCGATGTGCGCGCAGGTGCGCGAAAGCCGCGCCGACATCGGCATTGCGCTGGATGGCGATGCCGACCGCGTGGTGATTGCTGACGAGCGCGGTCGTCTGATTGATGGCGATCAGCTGCTTGCCCTGATCGCCGAGCGCTGGCAGGCCGCAGGCACGCTGACGGGCGGCGGTGTGGTGGGCACGGTCATGTCGAATTTCGGGCTGGAGCGCCATCTGTCAGACAAGGGCCTGACGCTGGGACGCGCCGCTGTGGGCGACCGCTATGTCGTCGAGATGATGAAGCAGAAGGGCATGAATGTGGGCGGCGAGCAGTCTGGCCACGTCGTGCTGTCGAATTTCTCAACCACCGGCGATGGTCTGGTGGCGGGCCTTCAGGTGCTGGCGGCGATGGCCGACATGGGCAAGCGCGCCAGCGATGTGTGCCACCGCTTTGAACCCGTGCCGCAGATCCTTACCAATGTGCGCGTGCGCAATGGCGTGAAGCTGGAAGAGGGCGATGTCGGCAAGGCCATCGAAGACGGCCGGGCGCGTTTGGGCGCAAAAGGCCGCTTGGTCATCCGCAAGTCCGGCACCGAACCCGTCATCCGCGTGATGGGCGAGGGTGATGACGAGAAGCTGGTGAAGGCGGTGGTCGGCTCCATCGCGCAGATCATTGAACATGCCGGCGCCTGAGCGGCCTCAAGCCCGCATCCTGATCGTCGCCGGCTCTGATTCCGGCGGCGGCGCGGGCATTCAGGCCGACATCAAGACTGTCACCGCGCTTGGCCACTATGCCATGACCGCTGTTACCGCGATCACGGTGCAGGATACAAAAGGCGTTCACGCCATCCACCCGGTGCCCTCGTTCTTCATCGGTGCGCAGATGCGCGTGTGTCTGGACGACATTGGCGCGGATGCGATCAAGACCGGCATGCTGCATGATGCGGGCGTGATTGCGGCCGTGACCGCAGAGATTTCACGGCTGACCGTGCGGCCGCGGCTGGTTGTTGACCCTGTCATGGTCGCCAAAGGCGGCCATCGACTGGTTGATGGAACGGCGATCGATGCGCTGAAGCGCGACCTGCTGCCCCATACCACAGTACTGACGCCCAATGTGCCTGAAGCGGAAACACTGACCGGCACCACGATCCGCGACGTGGATGACCTTGAACATGCCGGGCGCATGCTGATGTCACTGGGGCCGGAAGCCGTACTGATGAAGGGTGGTCATCTGCCGGGCGATAGCGTCACGGATGTGCTGGTGAGCGAGGAGGGCGTGCGCGTGTTTGAGGCCCAGCGCATCGACACGCGCCACACCCACGGGACGGGATGCACGCTTGCCTCAGCCATTGCAACGCATCTGGGTGCGGGCCGCACGATAGGTGAGGCTGTTGCATTGGCGCGCGAATTCGTGCGTGAAGCGATGCTCAAGGCCCCCGGCTTTGGCGCAGGCCACGGGCCGCTGGGGCACGCGCGCGCTGGACGTGCGCAATAATCGAAAATCACGCGAAGAAATGTTTTTGCGCCTGCCGTGGCGTCGCGCTTGAGCGCGTCACGCGACTCCCTTATACGCGGCGTTGGGCCACGCCTCCCCACCGAGGCGCTTCTATTCTGGAAGGAATAGGTATGACCGGTATCAAACCGGCCGTGCGCCCCGCACGGCCTTTTTTTTCGTCTGGACCCTGCGCCAAGCGCCCGGGCTGGACTCCTGAAACGCTCGCCAAGGCCGTGCTCGGCCGCTCGCATCGTTCAAAGGCAGGCAAGGATCGCCTCGCCGAAGCGATTGAACGCACGCGCGCTGTGCTGCGTGTTCCTGCCGACTATCGCATCGGCATCGTGCCCGCTTCTGACACGGGCGCGGTTGAGATGGCGCTGTGGTCGCTTCTCGGCCCCAGGCCGGTTGACATGCTGGCGTGGGAGAGCTTCGGCAAGGACTGGGTGACGGATGTCGCCAAGCAGCTGAAGCTGCCGCATGTACGCACGATCAGCGCCGATTATGGCGCGCTGCCCGATCTTTCGCAGATCAATCCGGCGCATGACGTTGTCTTTACCTGGAACGGCACGACATCAGGCGTGCGGGTTCCTGATGGCAACTGGATTTCGGATACGCGCGAGGGGCTGACCATCTGTGATGCCACCTCTGCCGCGTTCGCGCAGGACCTGCCGTGGGGCAAGCTCGACGTGGTCACGTTCAGCTGGCAGAAGGCGCTGGGTGGTGAGGCGGCGCATGGCATGCTGATCCTCAGCCCCCGCGCGGTGGAGCGGCTTGTTACCTATACGCCGCCCTGGCCGATGCCTAAAATTTTCCGCATGACGAGCGGCGGCAAGCTGACCGAAGGCATTTTCAAGGGCGAGACGATCAACACGCCCTCGATGCTGTGCGTCGAAGACTATGTTGATGCGCTGAAATGGGCAGAGGGGCTTGGCGGATTGCCCGCGCTGATCGCGCGCGCCGATGCAAGCCTTGGCGTGATCGAGAATTTTGTCGCGCAGTCGCCCTATTATGCGTTCCTGGCGCGTGAGGCGTCGTTCCGCTCGAACACCTCTGTCTGCCTTTCTTTCAAGGAAAGCGCGGTTCAGGGCCGTTCGCCTGAGCGCGTCGCCGAGATCGCCAAAGCCATTGCAGCGCTTCTTGAGAAAGAGGGCGTGGCGCTGGACGCAGGCGCCTATCGCGATGCGCCGCCGGGCCTGCGCATCTGGTGCGGCGCTACAGTTGAAACCAGCGACGTGGCCGCGCTGATGCCGTGGCTCGACTGGGCCTTTGCCCAGGTCGAAGCCAGCTGACGAAGTCCATTCCCCATTCCGGCATCAGGATACAAACATGCCCAAAGTTCTCATTTCCGATCAGCTGTCGCCCGCCGCCGTGCAGATTTTCAAGGATCGCGGCGTTGAGGTCGACGTCAAACCCGGCCTGTCGAAAGACGAGCTGGCTGCCATCATCGGCCAGTATGACGGGCTCGCCATCCGCTCCAACACGAAGGTCACGGCGGACCTTTTGAAGCACGCCACGCGCTTGAAAGTCGTGGGGCGCGCAGGCATTGGCGTTGACAATGTCGATATTCCGGCGGCCACCGCGCGCGGCATCATCGTGATGAATACGCCATTCGGCAATTCGATCACCACGGCAGAGCACGCCATTGCCCTGATGTTTGCTTTGGCGCGCGAGATTCCAGCGGCGAATGCGTCGACCCATGCGGGCAAGTGGGAAAAGAACCGCTTCATGGGCGTGGAGCTGACAGGCAAGGTGCTGGGCATTGTCGGTTGCGGCAATATCGGCTCCATCGTGGCGGAGCGGGCGCTGGGCCTGCGCATGAAAGTTCTGGCGTTCGATCCTTACCTTTCGCCGGAACGCGCGGTGGAACTGGGTGTCGAAAAGGCCGATCTTGAGACGCTGCTGACGCGCGCTGACATCATCACGCTTCACACGCCGCTGACCGACAAGACGCGCAACATCATCAGCGCCGACGCGATTGCGAAAATGAAAAAGGGTGTGCGCCTTATCAATTGCGCGCGCGGCGGGCTGGTGGATGAGGGCGCTCTCAAGGCGGCACTCGACAGCGGACATGTCGCCGGAGCCGCGCTTGATGTGTTTGAAGTGGAACCCGCCAAGGCGCATCCGCTGTTTGGCCATGAGCGCGTGGTGGCAACGCCGCATCTGGGCGCCTCCACCACCGAGGCGCAGGAGAATGTGGCGCTGCAGGTGGCCGAGCAGATTTCCGATTATCTGCTGACGGGCGCGATCACCAATGCGATCAACATGCCGTCGATCACGGCCGAAGACGCCAAGCGTCTGGGTCCGTGGATCAGCCTCGCCGAGAAGCTGGGTGCGTTTGCGGGTCAGTTGACGGAGAGCTCCATCAAGTCGGTTGAGATTGTTTATGAGGGTGCGGTTGCCGATTTCAATCTGCGGGCGCTGACGCAGGCGGCGCTGGCGGGCTTGCTGCGCCCCGTGCTGTCGGATGTGAACATGGTCAATGCGCCCATCGTGGCCAAGGAGCGCGGCATTTCGGTCAGCGAAGTGCGCCGCGGCCAGCAGGGCATCTATGACAGCTATATGCTGTTGCGCGTCGAGACGGAGCGGCAGAAGCGCGATGTGGCCGGCACCGTGTTCGGCAATGGCGCGCCGCGCATCATTCAGGTGAAGGGCATTGCGATGGAGGCGGCGTTTACGCCGCATATGCTCTACATCACGAATGAAGACAAGCCGGGATTCATCGGCAAGCTCGGCACGCTCCTGGGCAATGCCAAAGTCAACATCGCCTCGTTCAATCTGGGCCGCACGGGGCCGGGCGGCGATGCGATTGCGCTCGTCGAAGTTGATGGCGAGGTGCCGGAGGGCGTGATCGAATCAATCAGGGCCATCGACGTGGTGCGGCAGGCTAAAGCCCTGAAATTCTGATGCATTTTCGGCCCTCGCCAGAGCGGCCCTGGTTCTGTATATAGCGGCGAACAGTTTCAATTTGCGCCGCGCGTATCCGGCTCGCCTGTTCATGGCGGGCCGTTTTCGTGTGCGGCTGTGGCTTCAGGAGAAGTGACGTGGCGAATGTGGCAGTCATCGGCGCCCAGTGGGGCGACGAAGGCAAAGGCAAGATCGTGGACTGGCTCTCGGCGCGCGCCAATGTGGTGGTGCGTTTTCAGGGCGGCCACAATGCCGGCCATACGCTGGTCATTGACGGCGTCACCTACAAGCTCTCGCTGCTGCCGTCGGGCATTGTGCGGCCGGGCACGCTTTCCATCATCGGCAATGGCGTGGTGGTTGATCCTTGGGCGCTTGCCGAGGAGATCGACAAGCTGCGCGGTCAGGGTGTGGCGATCACGCCGAAGACTCTGATCGTCGCCGAAAATGCGGCGCTGATCCTGCCCGTGCATCGCGAACTTGACCATTTCCGCGAGACGACCAATTCCGGCACGCGCATCGGCACCACCAAGCGCGGCATCGGACCTGCTTACGAAGACAAGGTGGGCCGCCGCACTGTGCGGTTGATTGATCTCGCGGATGAGGCGCTGCTGAAAGAGCGCATCGACAGCCTGCTGGCGCACCATAATGCGCTGCGGCGCGGCTATGGCCAGAAGGAGGCGAGTGCCGCCGAGCTGCTCGGCCAGCTGAAAGAGATCGCGCCCAAGGTGCTGCCCTTTGCCGGGCCGGTATGGCGCGTTCTTTCCGAAGCGCGCGGGCGCGGCGAGCGCATTCTGTTTGAAGGCGCGCAAGGTGCGCTGCTCGACATCGACCATGGCACCTATCCGTTTGTCACCTCGTCGAACACGGTGGCGGGGCAGGCGGCGGCGGGTTCCGGCATCGGGCCGTCCGCCATCGGCTATGTGCTGGGCATCGCCAAGGCCTATACGACGCGCGTGGGCGAGGGGCCGTTTCCGACCGAACTGAAAGACGCAACCGGCGAGCTGATCGGCCAGCGCGGCCACGAGTTCGGCACCGTGACGGGCCGCAAGCGCCGCTGCGGTTGGTTTGACGCAACGCTGGTGCGTCAGACCGTGGTGACGGGCGGCATCAAGGGGATCGCGCTGACGAAGCTGGATGTGCTGGACGGCTTCAAGGAAATCCGCATTGCCACGGGTTATAAGCTGGACGGCGAGCGGATTGATTATTTCCCTGCATCGCCCGCTGAACAGGCGCGCGTGACGCCGGTTTACGAGACGATTGAGGGGTGGAGCGGGTCTACGCGCGGCGCGCGGCGCTGGGCGGATCTGCCGTCAGAGGCGGTGAAGTATGTGCGCCGCATCGAAGAGCTGATCGAAAGCCAGGTTGCCATTCTTTCCACCAGCCCCGAGCGCGACGATACGATCCTGGTGCGCAATCCGTTCGCGGATTATTGAGGCAGACTCAACTGATTGACGTCGCGTGAGCGGCGGCAATCGCCTTGCGCTTGGCGCCGGACTGCGTTCCCATGCGCTTCATCACTCCAATGGGGCAGGAAAATGCATCTCAAGACGCGCTTCACCGAAATCTTTGGCATTGAACATCCCGTCGTCCAGGGCGGCATGCAGAATGTTGGCAAGGCCGAGCTGGTTTCAGCCGTTGCCAATGCCGGGGCGCTCGGCTTCATCACGGCGCTGACGCAGCCGACGCCGGAAGCGCTGTTGAAGGAGATCAAGCGCACACGCGAGATGACGGACAGGCCCTTTGGCGTCAATCTCACCATCCTGCCGACGATCACGCCCGTTCCTTATGACGAATACCGCGACGCGATCATTGCAGGCGGCGTGAAAATCGTGGAGACGGCGGGCAACAATCCTCAGCCGCATCTGCCCGCGTTCAAGGCGGCCGGCGTCAAGATCATCCACAAATGCACGTCAGTGCGTCATGCGGTGAAGGCCGAAGCGATTGGCGTTGACTGCATTTCGATCGACGGTTTCGAATGTGCAGGCCATCCCGGCGAGGATGACGTGCCGGGCCTGATCCTTATTCCGGCTGCGCGCGACAAGGTGAAAATTCCGATGCTGGCTTCCGGCGGATTTGCCGACGGGCGCGGGCTGGTGGCGGCATTGGCGCTGGGTGCGGACGGCATAAACATGGGCACGCGTTTCATGTGCACAAAGGAAGCGCCGATCCATGAAAACGTGAAAAAGCAGATCGTCGCCAATGACGAGCGCCAGACCGATCTCATCTTCCGCACGCTGCACAATACGGCGCGCGTGGGCCGCAATGCGATCAGCCAGCAGGTCGTCGCCATCGAGCGCGAAGGCATGAAGCGCGGTGGTGCGAAGTTTGAGGAGGTGCGCGATCTTGTGGCGGGTGCGCGCGGCAAGGGTGTTCTGGAAACGGGCAACATCGATCAGGGCATCTGGTCGGCGGGCCAGGTGCAGGGCTTGATCCACGACATCCCGTCATGTGTCGAACTCGTTTCGCGCATTGTGCGCGAGGCGGGCGACATCATCCGGCAGCGGCTGGGTGGTGCTGTCGCCGCCTGACACTATTCGCCCATGAAAAAGCCCCGCGCGGGAGAACCCGGCGGGGCCTTTTGCTTTGCCGTGATCAGGCGGCGTTGATGCCCTGAAGGAAGCTCATCACGCGCGCGCGCATTTCCCTAGCGTCGTGGGTCAGGCGCTCCGAAATCGACTTGACCGAAGCCGCAGCCACGCCGGTCTCATCCACGGCCTTTGAAACATCGGCGATACTCCGCGTCACAGTGCGCGCGCCGCCCGACGCGTTCTCGACCGAACGCGCGATCTCACGGGTGGCTGCGCTCTGTTCTTCAACCGCTGAGGCGATGCTGGTCGCGATCGCGCGAGTCTCGTCCATGACACTGGTGATGCGCTCCATCGCCTCAACAGACTGTGACGAGGCAGACTGCATCTCGGTGATTTTGGCGGCGATGTCTTCCGTCGCCTTGGCGGTCTGGTTGGCCAGCGCCTTTACCTCTGACGCCACGACGGCAAAGCCCTTGCCGGCCTCGCCTGCGCGGGCGGCCTCGATGGTGGCATTGAGGGCGAGCAGATTGGTCTGGCTGGCGATTTCATTGATGAGTTTCAGCACGTCGCTGATACGCTGCACGGATTGCGCCATTGACTGAACCTGCGATGCGGCGCCGCGCGTCTGATCCACCGCCCTGCCGACAGTCTGTGTGGACTTTGACGCGCTGGAGGCAATTTCGTCGATGGAGGCATTCAGCTCCTGACCGGCGGCGGCCATGGCTTCGATGCTGCCCGACGTTTCACCGGAGGCTGTTGTAACCTCAGCCGCGCGGATGCGGGTATTTTCTGAGATCTGGCCCAGCTGGGTTGCGGCGGCCGACAACTCGCCCGCTGCACTGCCTACGCCTTCCACGGCCCTGAGCACGCTTGCCTCAAACTCGCGGGCAAGGCGCGCCATATCTTCCTTGCGCTTGCGTTCTGCTTCCACGCGCTGTTCTGCGGCTTCCCTTTCAAGGCGGATGCGATCAAGCGCATTCTCGCGGAAGACGGCGAGCGCATTGGCCATCGGCGCCAGTTCGCTGAGCCTGGCCACGGGCAAGGTGATGCCCGTGTCACCCCGCGCCAGAGCGGTGGTGGCTGCGGTCAGCTCGCCGGTGCCGCCCAGAATGCGCTTGCGCGTCCAGAAGGCGAGCGG
>DEIC01000091.1:0-9578 GCA_002352285.1 Alphaproteobacteria bacterium UBA2784
TTGCGCAGCGCGATGGCGACGGCACGCTTGGCGTCATCCTGCCCCACGATGTGGCGGTCAAGCTCGGACACGATTTCACGTGGCGAAAAGAAAGTCATGCGCTCATCTCGGTTTGGCGTGCTGCCTGATCCACTGGACAAGGCTCTGCTCATCCATCTCGCCTGCCGCGAGCTGGACAATTGTCAATGTGGCGTCGACCTTGTCTGCTTCAAGAGAAAATCCGTTCAGCCCGAGAAACACGCCGATCGCAGCGAAAGCCATGCGCTTGTTGCCGTCTGCAAACGGATGATTGCGGCATATGCCGATTGCGCCTGCAGCTGCAAGAACGCAGACGTCCGTTTCGCCGTTGAGATGGAAGAGGTTTCTGGCGCGGGCAAGCGCGGATTCGAGCGCACCCCGATCACGCAGACCTGCAATACCACCGTCTCGCGCGATAGACATGGCATGAAGCCGCTCGAGCGCCTGCGGGTTCAGCCAATGCGGTTCCTTCACTTCGCCAGCGCCCGGAACGTGTCGCGGTATTTGTTCATGAAGGCGAGACCTTCGGCGACTTGCGCCGCCACTTCGGGGTCATAACTGCCAAGCAGCATCTGACCATCCGGGCCTTCTGTCAGGAACAGGGTGTCGCCCTTCTCCACATTGAGTTTGGCGAGCACTTCCTTGGGAATGACCACGCCGACTGAATTGCCGATCTGGGTGAGCTTGAGCTCAATCATGGCGAACCTCACGTAATAACTTGTGTTATAACGTCAGAAAAAATGTTGTATGTCAATCGCATAAAGCGCCTCACCGCTGGTCGCGCAGCCCCGCCTGAATGGCTTCAGTAAGAGCCTCAGGCGACCGGATCAGGGCGTCAGTCAGCGCCGCATCTTGCGCCGTGCACATCTTGCCATTGGCCGAAAGAAAGGCGCGCGCCGCCGCAATCGCCCCCTTCTCGTTTCCGTCTGCAAACGGCTCGAACAGCATCACCTGGTGCGCAAGTTCGGCTGCCAGCGGCGCAAGGTTCGAGAGTTTGCCGTAAAGCTCGGCGCCCGCAGCAACCGAAAGCGCCAGCGACAGCATGTCTTCATTGCAGGCGCCCGGCTGTGATGCGGCGGGCAACAACGCCACCTGCTTCAGCACGCGCGCAACGCTTGGCCATTCAGCACTGGGCGCATCGGGATAGTCATCGTCATCTTCGCGGGCGCTTCTCACAGCGTCTCAACCGTCACATTGCCGTTGGTGAAGACGCAGATTCTTGCGGCAATCGCCATGGCGCGCCGCGCAATTTCTTCAGCGGAATGGTCGGTGTCGATCAGCGCGCGCGCCGCGGCCAGCGCAAAGTTTCCGCCCGAACCGATGGCGATGATGCCGTCTTCGGGTTCCAGCACGTCGCCATTGCCGGTGACAAGCAGGCTCACCTGCGCATCGGCAACGGCCAGNNGCGATGATGTTGCCCTTCGCCAGACGGCGCACCTTGCGCGCATTGCCCTTGACGATGGTATTGCCCATCGACACCTGGCCATCGCCCGCCATGGCAACCTTGCCGTCCTTGCGCACGGCAAGGATGGTCGTGCCATGCCAGCCCGGATGGTCTTGGGTGCCGCCTTGCGCCGCGTCAGTCATCGGTGATCTTGCCTTTTGCATCTGCCGCATCATGTGGGGCTTTGGGCTGGCGAAACAAGCCAGAGCGGTGATAGAGCATCAGCTTCAGGACGGTAAGGAGGCCCCCTATGCGCAGCGCCATGGTGGAGAGGAAAACGCGCGAGACCGAGGTGATGGTGACCCTCGATCTCGACGGCGATGGCGAATACGACATCGACACCGGCATCGGGTTTCTGGACCACATGCTGGAATCGTTTGCCCGCCATGCGATGCTTGACCTCAAGGTGCGCGCGTCTGGCGACCTGCACATCGACTTCCACCACACGACCGAGGATGTGGGCATCGTGATCGGCCAGGCGGTGGCCAAGGCCTTGGGCGACTTCAAGGGAATCAATCGTTTCGCCAGCGCAACAATACCTATGGACGAGACGCTGACCCGCGTGTCGGTCGATTGCTCGGGCAGGCCCTATCTGGTCTGGAAGGTCAGCTTTTCAAAGCCCAAGCTGGGCGAGATGGACACGGAGCTGTTCAAGGAATGGTTCCAGGCCTTTGCCCAGAACGCGGGCATCTGCGTCCATGTCGAGAACCTCTATGGCGAGAACAACCACCACATTGTCGAGAGCTGCTTCAAGGGACTTGCCCGCGCCCTGCGCGAGGCGGTGGCCATCGACAGGCGGCTGGGGGACGCTGTGCCCTCCACCAAGGGCGCGCTGGGCAGCTAACTTGTTGAAACAGGCTGCGTATCCATTGGGTTGAACAGTGTTCAATTATCTGACCGACGATCAAGAAAGGCATGGGAGGCGATGAGCGGCCTCCTTGCCGTGATCGACTATGGCTCGGGCAATCTGCGTTCGGTGGCGAAGGCATTGATGCGCGCCGCTGTGCGGGCAGGGCTGGGGCAAGAGGTCAGAATAACGGCTCACCCGGAAGACATTTCGAAAGCGGAACGGATTATCTTGCCCGGCGTCGGCGCCTTTGCCGATTGCTGGCGCGGCCTTTCTGCCCTGCCGGGGATGATCGACGCGTTAGGCGAGCAGGTCCTGCGCCGTGGCACGCCCTTCCTGGGCGTCTGCGTCGGTATGCAGCTGATGGCCGAGGAGGGTCACGAACATGGCCTGACAAAGGGTCTCGGCTGGCTGCCGGGAAGGGTGACGGCCATGACGCCAAACGACCCCACCCTCAAAATCCCGCACATGGGATGGAACGCGCTGACCCTCACCCAACCCGGTCAAAGCCACAAACTGACCCGCACCATCGCCGCCGGCGCACATGCCTATTTCGTCCATTCTTATGCCTGGACGGATGCAGACGGAAACCACGTGCTCGCCGAAAGCGATCATGGCGGCGTCTTCCCCGCGATCATCGGGCGCGACAATCTGATCGGCACCCAATTCCATCCCGAGAAGAGCCAGAGCTTCGGCCTTGCTTTCCTCGAAGCCTTTCTGGCCTGGCGGCCATGACGATGGCCTTCACCCTCTATCCCGCCATTGATCTCAAAGACGGCGCCTGCGTCCGCCTCGTGCGCGGCGCGATGGAGACGGCAACCATCTTCAATCCCGATCCCGCCGATCAGGCGCGTGCCTTTGCCGAAGCCGGATTTTCATGGGTCCACATTGTTGATCTCAACGGCGCCTTCGCCGGGGAGGCGCGCAATGCAGCGGCAGTTGCCGCCATCCGCAGTGCAACCCGCGCCAAACTTCAACTCGGCGGAGGTATTCGCACCCTTGGCCAGATCGAAGACTGGCTCGCCCGAGGCATCAATCGCGTCATCCTCGGCACCATCGCCCTCACGAACCCGCCGCTCGTGCGCGAGGCGGCGAAAAAATTCCCCGGCGCCGTCGCTGTCGGCATCGATGCGCGTGACGGCATGGTTGCAACCCACGGCTGGGCCGAAACGGGAACCATGCGCGCCGAAGATCTTGCCCGCGCCTATGCCGATGCCGGCGTATCCGCGATCATCTACACCGACATTGCGCGCGACGGCACGGGCGAGGGCCTCAACATCGCTGCAACGCTGGCGATGGCGCGCGCGGCTGCCCCTGTACCCGTCATCGCCTCCGGCGGGCTGGGCCACATGTCTGACCTGATCGCCGCGCGCGACAGCGGCCTCATCAGCGGCGCCATCTGTGGCCGCGCGCTTTATGATGGCCGTATTGACGCGCACGAAGCGCTCAGGCTGGAGCGCGCCTGAGCATGCTCAAAATCCGCATCATTCCCTGTCTTGATGTCAAGGATGGCCGCGTCGTCAAGGGCGTGCGCTTTGTTGATCTGAAAGATGCCGGTGATCCGGTTGAGATCGCGCGCGCCTATGATGCGGCGGGCGCGGACGAGCTTTGCTTCCTCGACATTACCGCCAGTCACGAAAACCGCGCCATCATGCTTGATACGGTCAGCCGCACGGCGGAGGCATGCTTCATGCCGCTGACTGTGGGCGGCGGTGTGCGCACGCTGGATGACATCCGCACCCTTCTGCTGGCAGGCGCCGACAAGGTGTCGATCAATACGGCGGCCATCGCACGGCGTGACCTCATCAACGAGGCCGCGCAGAAATTCGGCAGCCAGTGCATCACGATTGCCATTGATGCCCGCCGCACGGCGCATGGCTTTGAGGTCTTCACCCATGGCGGCCGCAACGCCACCGGCCTTGATGCGATTGCCTATGCAAAGGATGCCGCCGCGCGCGGTGCGGGCGAAATCCTGCTCACCTCGATGGATCGTGACGGCACGCGCGAGGGCTATGATCTGGAGCTGACCCGCGCGATCGCCGATGCCGTTTCAATTCCGGTCATTGCCTCGGGTGGTGTGGGAAATCTTTCCCATCTGGTTGACGGCGTCACGCGTGGCCACGCCTCGGCAGTTCTGGCCGCCTCCATCTTCCATTTCGGTGAACACACCATTGCGCAGGCGAAATTGACTTTGCGCAACGCAGGCATTCCCGTGCGCCTCTAAAGCCTGATCGAGCTGTCACAAATCTTTTGCGGAATTGACGCAACGTGCCGCCCGCCAAAAGAAAGTCNNGGCCGCACGCCATGCGCGTGTGCTGGCCCTGCTGGCGCCCGGCGTCAAGCCGCAGCGCGAGACGCTGACCACCATCTATTTTGATACGCCGGACGGACGTCTTGCGCGCGAAGGGTTTGTCGTGCGCGTGCGTACGCAGAAATCGGGGGTCATCCAGTCGGTCAAGGGTCCGGATTCCGGCGGCGGCCTGGCGCTCAAGCGTGCCGAACACGAAAACGCGCTTTCCTTGCCCAGGCCCGATCTCTCGCTCCTTCCCGCATCCTTGCGCAGGAAATTGACCGCGCTGATCGGGCGAAAGCCGCTCAAGCCGCGCTTTACCATCGCCCTTGATCGCACGTCTGTGCAGGTCGATACGGCGACCGGCCCGATTGCGTTATGCGCCGATGATGGCGTCATCCACGTGCCCGGCCTGCGCCGCAAGGGCGTGATTGCCGAGATTGAACTGGAGTCAAAGGGGGCATCGCCCGGCTCGCTCTATGATGTGGCGCAAGCCATCGTCGCCGAAGGTGGCGCCTGTCTTTCAACCATCTCCAAGGCCGAACGTGCGGCCCTGTTTGCCGCGCGTGCTGACACATCGCCGGCACGGCGCGCGGGCCTGCCGCCGCTTGAGCGCAAGATGAATGCCGCATCGGCCTTTGCCGGCATTTTCGGCGCCTGCCTTGTGCAGATTGCGGGCAACGTGCCTGCGATCATTCACGCCAACAGCCCCGACGGCGTTCATCAGATGCGTGTCGGCCTGCGCCGCCTGCGGGCTGCCCTTGCCATTTCCGGCCTGCCCAAAGCTGATGCCGAATTCGAAGCCCTGCGTGAAGAGGCGGGCGCCATTGCCAGCAGCCTTGGCGCAGCGCGCGATCTTGATGTCTTTTCGTCGGGCCTGCTTGCTCTGGCCCGCAAGCATGAGGATGCGCTGGGCGGCACCGGCGCCCTTCTGCCGCTTGCAACCCGCATTGAACATGATCGCAGCAAGGCGTGGGCGCGCGCGATTGAGAGAGTGGGCGCAGCAACAACGCAGCAATTCCTGCTTCATGCCTCGCAATTGATCGAAGCGCGGCTTTCCGGCATCACGGCCATGCCGCCGCCCGCCCTGCTGGTCAAGGTGCGTGAATTTGCAGCGCGCGCCCTGTCGCGGGCGATGAGGCGGGTGGAAAAGCAGGGCCGCGGCTTTCCGCATCAATCACCCGAAGACATTCATCGCCTGCGTCTGGCCATCAAGCGCCTGCGCTATGCCGCCGAATTCTTTGCGCCGCTTTTTGATCCCTCAAGTGCGCGCGCCAAACCCTTCCTCAAAAGCCTGTCGCGCCTGCAGGATCAGTTCGGCCACATCAATGATGCGGCAACGGCGTTGACGATTCTGGGCAACATCAGGGCGGATGAAGAGGCAAGCCATCTTCATGCCGCAACGCTTTTTGTGGCGGGCGTCGCCAANNTCCTCTTGCGCCTCCGCCCGCGCGATCACGCGCGGGGGTGAGCGAAGCGCAAGGCGATGCCTTCGCATCGCGGGCGGGGGAAATCGGCGAAAGACAAAGACCCCCACCCGGATTTGAGTTCGCACCGCTCACCCAAATCCGACCTCCCCCGCAATAAATTGCGGAGGAGGTTGAAGAGATGTGTGCTTGCGATAGTTTCAGAAGAGGGGAGACACAAGAACGACTCAACACACCCCCTCCTACCCGCCTCCCCCCACTGCCGCGCGCACGGCGTTTGCCGCCTCCGCCGGATCAAGCGCCGCAAGCCGCGCATAAAAATCTGAAACCACGCGGCAGAGTTTCAGCTCATCGTCAGGCGAAGAGGGCGGCCGCACGCGCGCCAGCATCTCCACCGTTTCCGCACCGTGATCGGCGATCAGCGCTTGCGAAAGTGAGGTCAGCGTGGCCTTGCCCCATCCCGCATCCGGCGCAAAGGGCGTGCCGCCCGCGCCAGAAATCAGTGAAGCCACCGCCTGCTGCCAGGCGTCAACAAGCTCGGCCCCCGCAGCATCCGACATGGCGCGCAGATGCGGCGCTGCCGCACCCATACTCTCATCCGGCAGAAACCAGTACCGGCACAGCGCGGGATTGGCGCTGGCCAGCCGGTCCGCCACCGGCGGCATGGTCTTCAACAATGCCATGATCGCCGGATCACCCGCCCGCAACATGTAATAGCCAAGCACCTGATCCTGCAGCGCTGCACCTTCGATGCGCATGGCCTCCTGAAAGGCCTGCTTGCCGCCGCTGCGATAGGCGTCGGCCGCGCGCGTGCGCATGGCGTCTTTCAGATCGGGAAAGTCGCGGAAGATGCGCGCCAGCATCGGATGGCGCGCCGCCTCGTCGTCGAAGTCGCGCGTGATCTGGTCGGCGCGCACCTCATTGCCGCCCAGCTGGTCGATGACATCGGGCCCGAACAGAAGGCCCAGCGCCACCAGAGGGGTTGCAAAGGTGGAGAGCGCAAAATGGCGCCCCGTCCAGGCGGCAAGGGCGCGCAAGCCCACCGCCGCCACAAGCCCCGCGCCCGCGCCCATGAAGAGCGCGCCCAGCGTCAGACCATCTGCCCCATCCAGCATGACGTGCCGCCGTTCATCTGTGTTAACGCGATATTCACCATTCCTGCGCTTTACTGGGCTGCTGTAAAGAGGCGAGACCCGGCCGGAACAGACGTGAAGACGCTTTCACCCCTCGACGATCTCTATGCCCAGATCGTGTCCCGCAAGGACGCGGATCCGAAGGTCTCTTATACTGCAAAGCTCCTCTCCAACGGCATTGCCAAGCCCGCCAAGAAGCTGGGCGAGGAAGCCGTTGAAACCGTCATCGCCGCCATGGAGGGCGACCGGGAGCATCTCATCCTTGAAAGCACNNGCGCGCCGCGGCCGCTCCGGTCTTGATGAAAAAGCCTCACGCAAAAGCTGAGTAAGTCCGCTCACAAAAGGCCGTGCGCGCGCGCCAGCGCCTTCAGATCCTTTTGCGGGCGCGGGCCGACATGGGTGATGACCTCACCCGCGCACAGGCTGCCCAGCCTGCCGCACGCAGCCAGATCATGCCCGTGCGCAATGCCGAACAGGAAACCGGCGGCATAAAGATCACCCGCTCCGGTCGTATCGACAAGCTTGCCCTGAACGATGGGGTCAATCACATGCACCTCGCCGCGCCCGGCAACAACCGAGCCTTTTTCAGAGCGCGTCAGCGCCGCGATGCCGCCCGTCGCATCGCTCCATGCGCGCACACGCTGCAACGCGCCATCAAAGTCAGCTGTCTCGAACAGTGAAATGATCTCGGCCTCATTGGCAAAGAGGATGGCAAGATCAGACGCCATCAGGTCCAGAAAAGCAGCGCGATGCCGGCCCACGCAGAAACTGTCGGAAAGTGTCAGCGCGATCTTCCGGTTGGCGGCCTTCGCTGCCGCCATGCCCTTGCGGATCGCTGCAATCGCCTTGGGCGGATCCCACAGATAACCTTCAATATAGAAGATCGCAGCCGCAGCAATTTCCTCCGGCGCGATCACGCTCTCATCCAGCTCTACCGACGCGCCCAGATAGGTGTTCATGCTGCGCTGGGCATCCGGCGTGATGGCAATGACGCAACGCGCCGTCGGTGATCCCGTTGACGACATCGGCGTTGAATAATGGATGCCTGCCGCATTGAGACCGGAAAGAAAGCTCTGCCCCAGAAAGTCGTCTTTCACCCGGCCGATGAACCGGGCCGAACCGCCCAGCATGGCAACGCCCGACGTGGTGTTGGCGGCAGAGCCGCCCGGCGCAAGGGTTGCGCCCGGCAATTCCTTTTCAAGGGTGCGCGCGCGGAACTCGTCGATCAGCGTCATGCCGCCTTTGGCAATGCCATGGCGGGCCAGGAACGCGTCATCGACATGCGCCAGAACATCGACAATGGCATTGCCGATGGCGGCAACATCAATCCGGGGCTGCGACATGCTGAAAGGGCTCCGATCTACCGTAAGTGGCCGGAGTGGTTCCCCAATTTGGCGGTCATGGCAAGGAAATAATCAGGGGTGCTGGCGCGCCAGCCGCCTTGCGCCCTTGGCGCCAATCATTAGTCTCGGGCGCCATGTATCCGTCTTCGTCTTTGCTTGGGGACAAAGGTAGAGATGCGGTGCAGAAGCAGAAAAACCGGAATACGGGGGAAAACATGAAAATCAAATTGGCAGTTGCTGCTGTGTTGCTGGTGATGGCGCCGGGCTGCGCAACGGTCGTCAAAGGTGGCACGCAGTCAATCAGCGTTTCCACATCGCCGGAGCCGGGGGCAACCTGCGTGCTCACCTCGCCGTCGGGCGTCAATCTGACGCTCGTGACGCCGAATGCCGTGACAATTGAGCGCTCGAAGCACGATATCTCGGTCACCTGCAACAAAGAGGGCTTTGATCAGGCGGTTGCCATCGTCTCATCGAAGTTCAATGGCGTGACGCTGGGCAACATCCTGATCGGCGGCGTGATCGGCGTTGGCATTGACGCGGCAAGCGGTGCGATGAACGACTATCCCAGCAGCGTGAATGTCCAGATGGTCCGCACAGGTGAGGCGCCTGCGGCTGAACCGGCTGCGGAAGCACAAGGCGAACCGACGTCCTGATCACTTGTCCTTTGTCTTGTCCTTGAACCGGCAGAAGCTGGCGGCAGGACAGGCGGGGCATTTGGGATTGCGCGCGGTGCAGACATAGCGCCCGTGCAGGATCAGCCAGTGATGCGCGTGCCGGCGGAATGTCGCCGGCACGCGTTTTTCAAGCGCCAGCTCAACGGCAAGCGGCGTCTTGCCCGGCGCAAGCCCCGTGCGGTTGGCGACGCGGAAGAGATGCGTATCAACCGCAATCGTCTCATGGCCAAAGGCGATGTTGAGCACGACATTCGCCGTCTTGCGGCCGACACCGGCAAGTTTTTCCAGCGCCTCGCGCGTTTGCGGCACCTCTCCGCCATGATCGCGGATCAGTGCCTCTGACAGCGCGATCACGTTCTTTGCCTTGGTGCGGTAAAGCCCGATGGTTTTGACCGCCTCGGC
>DEIC01000091.1:9595-10345 GCA_002352285.1 Alphaproteobacteria bacterium UBA2784
CAACCTCCGCCTCATTCATCCGCGCCATTTTGTCTCCTGTCGCGTTGCGGCATGGATGCGCCATGAAAGACCCATGGATAGGGGTCTGCCCGCCTTTGACGCCGAATTGAGGCCGCATCGCGCGCTTTCGCGCAAGGCCGTGATGGCGCTTTGTCTCGTGCTGGGCGCGGCAAGTCTGGTTCTGGGCCTCGGCTTTATCCTCAACGGCGCCTGGCCGGTCATGGGTTTTCTGGGCCTTGATGTGTTGCTTGTCTGGATCGCGTGGTCGGCGCGTGACCGGCGGGTGCGCCAGACCTTCGAGCGGATTACCATTTTCCCGCGCGACGTGCTGGTTGAAAGCCACGAGCCGGGCGCGGCCCCGCAAACCTTCCGCTTTGATCCCTATTGGCTGCGGGTGCGTCTCCTGGGCGAGAGCGAAAGCGAAAACCGCCTGGTGCTTTCAAGCCATGGCCGTCATGTGCGCATCGGCGATTTTCTCTCAGCCGCAGAGCGCGCCGATTTTGCCGCCGCGATGGAGCAGGCGCTGGCGCGGCTGAAATCGGGTGGGTGAGGACATACATTCTTCCACCTCCCACGCCTTCGCGGGGGAGGTCGGATCGCGTTTGCGATCCGGGTGGGGGTGCCTCATCTGCACATTCCCTCCACCACATGCACGAGATGCGCGATGTCTTGCGGGCGTGACAGCCGGTGATCGCCGTCAGCGACCAGATCCATGGCAAGGCCCGCCGCCGCAAACTGCCTTGCCGTCTT
>DEIC01000096.1 GCA_002352285.1 Alphaproteobacteria bacterium UBA2784
TGGCGGAAACCCTGTTGGGGGATCGTCTAACGGTAGGACCCTGGATTCTGATTCCAGTTGTCTAGGTTCGAATCCTAGTCCCCCAACCAGTTTCGCATTCAGATCACAGCCAAGATCGCCTGCGCGATCATCAATTCCTCCTGCGCGGCGACCTGAAGGGCCATGATCCGCGATGTGGCCGTGCTGATGATTTCCGCATTGGCTGTGTTGGCGGTGTGGTCGAGGTCAACACCCAGCCATGCGCATCCTTCGGCAATGCGGCGGCGCAGTTCCGGCGCGTGGGTGCCAGCGCCGCCGGTAAACACCAGCGCATCCATTCCACCAATTGCCATCGCCATGGCGGCAATCGCCTGTTGGATACGACGCACATAGATGTCGAGCGCCAACCTGTCTTGCGCCGCGTGCGATTGCAGCAGCGTCATCACATCGCCGGTGCGGCCCGAGATGCCGCGCATACCGGCCTCGCGGTTGAGGCGGTGCTCGGCGCCCTCAACGCCGTGCTCACGCACCAAGGCGAGCACAACACCGGGATCAAGATCGCCGCTGCGCGTCGCCATCGGCACGCCACCGGCGGGCGTCAAACCCATGGTGGTTGCGCGGCTTTCACCGTGAAGCATCGCGCACAGGCTGGCGCCGCCGCCCAGATGCGCTGCAACCACGCGGCCACCAGCGCCTTTGCCAAAGCGCGCGCGCAGGCGATTGGCCGCGGACTGAAAGGAGAGCCCGTGGAAGCCATAGCGCATGATGCCTTTCGCGCCATCTTCACGCGGGAGAGGAAGCGTTTTCTCCGCGTCCGGCATTGTGTGATGGAAGGCCGTATCGAAGACGGCAAGGTTCGGTACGCCAGGCCAGGCGGTCATCGCAATTTCGGCCGCATCAACACCCATTGCCTGATGCAGCGGCGCAAAGGCAGACAGGCTGCGCAATTGGCGCAACGCCGCCGCATCAAGGCGCATCGGCGCGGTATGACTGCCGCCATGAACGATGCGATGGCCAATCGCCACAGGCGCTGCACCCAGCGCATCCTTTACATAAGTCAGGATCGCGTGGATGGCGTCACCAATTGCGCAAGGCGCGCCCTGCGGCGCGGGCGGCCCCAGATCAATGCGCCATTGCGGCTCGTCGGGAAACTGGCGCAGCGCGCCGGACAGAAGGGGCCGCAGATCACTGCGCGCGAAGGCGGCAAACTTGATGCTGGTTGAGCCCGTGTTGAGGGCGAGGAGCCACTCCGATTGCGTCATGGCGTTTTGCGCAACGATGCGGGATCGCCGCGCCCTTCTACCGCGCGCAGCTCTGCGGGTGACAGAAACTGTGATGCTCTGCGGCCCAGCAGAGCGGCAGCCTCGGCCACCACATGCGCCCAGGTGGTGCGATTGGCGAACAACATGCCGTGCGTGTCCAGCGTGCCGCCGCGGTTGACGTAGCCGAGGGCGCGCATCGCGTCCCTCCCCTCGTCTGCGCGGCGCAGGAGAGCCTGCATCGGCTCGGGCCGCGTATGCGAAATGACAATGCGTCTGACGCCCTGCGGGAACATGGCGGTGCAGATTTGCGCATTGTGGGTGATGGCTTCTTCAAGCCGGTCGCGCGGTATGCGGAACCGTGCGGGCTCGATGATTGCCGTCACGCGCACACGCAGACCTTTTTCCTCAAGACGCGAAGCCGCCTGCATGGCCTCCGCCAATTGATATGCGCCAATGGCGATGAGTTGCAGATCCGGCCGTGCCGGCTTCTTCAAATGGATCGCGCCCTCAGTGACTGCGTTTTGCGCCTGAGACGGCGAGAGCCAGACCGGCGTTTCGCGCTTGGGCGCAACAATGCAGGAGATCACGCCGCGCGACGCATAGATCATGCGCAGTGCCGCAACCGCGCTCTGTGCATCAACCGGAAAAATGACACGTGCGCAGTCTGATGCCTCGGCCAGCAAGGCCTCGGCGATGGTCGGGTCTTGATGCGATTGCTGGTTCTTGCCGTTTTCCCAGGTGTGGGACGTGACAATCAGCGGCATGCCGATCCATTGCGGCGGGCGGCCTGCTTCCTTCTGCTGGCGGGCGAAGATGATGTCCTGCCGCAACGCGCCCAGCATTTTCACGGCAAAGGCTTCATAGGTGACGGCAAGGCTGATGCCGCCTTTGTTGCCAAGGGCTGCGCCGATCACCGCCTCTTCGTTCAGCACCGTGATGACGGCGCCGGTCACGGATTCCGGCGCATTCTTTTCGGGCGCCACTGCGCGGTGCTTCAGCAGGTCCAGCGTCTGGCCCATCTGGTTGGAGCGCAGCTCATCCGGATTGGCGACGCGGAAGCGGTGATGCGGATTGGCGCGCACAAACCGGATGAACCAGTCATCAATCGCCGCCATCGCCGCGTGCGCTGCGCCCGACGCCACATTGGCGGGTTTGGGCAGGACAGGCTCAGGCGGATGGCGTAAGGCGAGCGGATGATCGCGCTCCGCCACGCGGCCTTTGCGTGTTCTGGCGATGATCCGCTGCGCCTGCGCCAGATCGGCAGGCGGGATGAAGAGATTGCGCACGCTTTCGTTGAATGCTGCGAGCGCCTCTGCATTGACGCCGGGTGCATGTTCCAGCGGCAGGTTGTGCGCACGCATGCTGCCCGCACCGGCAAAACCAAATCCCTTGGGCACTTGCGCCACGACATAAGGCAGCGGCGCCGGATAGGCCGCCTTGCCCGCAGCAATCGCAGTTGCGCGACGCGAAAGACGCGCCTCGGCCTCCAGAATGGCCAGCGCATAGGCCGCCGGATCGCGGCCATCAATGACAATGGGATCAAAGCCGTTCAGCACCAGATGGCGCTTGAGCCACGCCATGCCGCCATCCTGAATGATGCCCGTGCGCTGCTCGATGCGGCGTCCATTCAGGATCAGGATGGGTGTCACCAGGCCGCAATCTTCCGCGCGCCACCAGCGGGGTGACCAATCGCCGCCACGCTGTTCCTCGAACGCGCCGTCGCTGAGAAAGGCCACAAGGCGCTCGCCCGGCAGCGGCATGTGGACATATTGCGTTTCAGCAAAGCCGAGATAGCCGCCCTCGCTGATGCCGCCGCCCGTATGCGGATTGACATGGCTGCCCAGCGGCGCGGCAGGAGCGCCATCGGGACGCTGGGCATAGGAATAGAAGTCTCGGCAGAGAATGTTGAGGCCTTCGTCACCGCGATAGCGCCGCGCCTGCGCTGGCGACAGATTGCCGGTCAGCGCATTCACCGCCTCGATCCCCGCCACGCAATGACCCTGTCCCAGAAGCCAGCTGCGCGTAATGCCCGAGATGGCGTTGGCGCCCATGTAGCCCGCATAGGCTATTGCCACGTTGAGCGAGCCACCCAGATGGCCTTCGGGCACGGCTTTGAAATCGGCTTTCGTCAAGGCGCGGCCTGCCGGATCAAGGCGATTTGCATAGCTCATATGCGCCGTGATGCGCATGGCGGCGCTGGCGATGCGATCAGCAGCCCACAAAATGTCAGCCACATTGCTTGCGCCTGTCTTGCGGGCCAATGCCCTTGCCTGGCGCACCAGAGCGGGCGCGTGGGAAATGACGCGCGTGCCCGCCGCCCAGCTGCGCCAGACGCTCCCGTCATCCTCCGGTCGGGTCATCCCCATGATTTTGCGTCACCCTTCGCCAGCCGCGACACAGGCTGACATCATGGCATAACGTGAGGAGACAGGCATCGCGACTCGGTATCGTCTGACGGGAAATACTTACATGGCAATCTTCGTTATCATCGCCGCCCTCATTGGCGCTGTGCTGGCGGCGATCATCGTGATCGGCGCGCGTGAGCCGGCGCGGTGGAATGCACGCGGCTTTGGTCCCTTCTGGTTTGTTGCAATCAAACAGGATCGCGGCGCGCATCAACCGGTTGCGCTGGCGCCGGGCGTGACCAGGCGGTGGGAAGTCTTTGCCGACTTTACCTTTATCGGTCCGCAGGATCCTTATTGGACACGTTTCATGCTTTTGTCGGGCGGGGTTCCGGGGGCATCGCCCATCGTGACTGACCCGGATATGCGCGATGCGTTCATTGCGGAGCTTGAAATCGGGCGTCCGCCTGTTTTCGCGCTTGGAATTTTGCGGCTGCTCGTTGCCACCGGCCTCTTGAAGAAACCCGCCAGCGATGTCTCGGCAGATCTTTCGCAGAAGGGTTTCCGCAACGAGCTGATGCCCGACAGGCAGCAGATCGCGGCCTTGCTGGCCAAACCCAAATCCTATGGCCCGGCGATGGTGAATTTTCTCGGCTATTACCCGTCGGCGCGCTATGCTGCGGCGCGCGATGGCAGCGCCCCCGCGACAGGTGCGAAGGCGTATCAGCGATACGGGATTGTTGCGTTCCAGACGGTCTATCGCACCGGCGGGCATCTCGTGTTCTTCGGCCGGATCAGGCAAACGCTGCGCGCAGCGTCAGATGGTCCGTGTGCGGGGCGGTGGGATGACATCGCCGTCATGCAATACAGAACGCCCGAAGCCATTCTTTCGATGGAGCATGTGCCGCGCTATCTGGCAGCCCTGCCTCACCGGGATGCGGGGCTGGAGCGCAGCATCGTGATTGCGAGTTCGCCGCGCCCCTAGCCCTTGAATGTCGGCCGCCGGGGCGGCACGTAACCGGCGAATATCTCAAAGCCCTTCCACGCCGGTTCGGGCGACTGGTGGTTGGGGCGCGGCGCATCCGGTGACGGGGCAGCCATTTCGAATGCCGGAATGTAGCGCGGACAGTTCGGAAAGATTACGTGCACCTTTACGCGCACAATCAGCTGCGCACCTGCAAAGACCTGCATCAGCGGATCGTCATCGCGCACAAGGGCCTCGCCATTGACGCGCAGACGCTGCGGCTTGCCGTGCATGGCGATGAACAGCAGCCCGACATGCGGATTCGCCCTGATGTTGCCGAGGCTCTTGAACGTGCCGTTGCCGTCATAGTCGGGAAAGACAAGTTCCGCAGGGCCAGTCACCCGGACAAATCCCGGCATGCCGCCTTTGAATGAGCAGTCTGGTCGTCCCTGTGAATCCGCCGTAGCGATAAAGAAATAAGGCAGCCCCTCGATGAAGGCGCGGTCACCATCGGTGAACGCGGTGCGCGACAGTTTTTCTTCGATCCGGTCGGCGAGCTTGCGGCTGCCGAAAGCATCCTGCAGCGCGCGGTTGCCATCGTGGAAAAGGATGCTTTCAGCCATGGTCAACACCTTGTGTGACGCGTCTTGGCAGCCCGACCACCTGCGGAAGAGCCCCCCCAAGGACATTACTGCCCCACCAGACACGGATGAGACATTGCTTTCGGCACTCGTAAAGTGCACCCGTCGCCCTCATCTGGTCCAATGTAATCACCTGGAAAGGTCATTTTTGGGGAAAATAGCCAATTCCGAACCCGGTTCGCTTGATCGCCCCTGCCCTCTCCTTATATCCGGTTGCTGGAATGACGTTTTGTCGGCCACGACCGGCAAAGCCGATATGCGAGTTGCGGCAGGCGGCCGGACCCATTCTCCTCACCGCCCCAAGTTTGATCCGAGGATGGCCTGGCATGAGTGGCACCCAACTGAAACAGTCCTATGTGGCTGTCGGCGCTATAGCCATTCTGGCCTTTGCCTGGCTTGCCTCAGGCGCGCTTGACGGCGGCAGCGCGGGAGATGACCCGAACGGCACAAGTGTCACGGAAGCCGAAGGCGAGACCTCTCCGGCCGATGCTGACCGCGCTGCCGTGCGGGTGCGCACGATGACTGCCGTGCCGCATGAGATCACGCTGCGCGTGCGCGGGCGGGCCCAGGCCGAGCGCCGCATCATCCTGAAGTCAGAAACATCCGGGCAAGTCGTTGCCGTCATCGCGCAAAAGGGCGCGCCGGTGAAGCAAGGTGATGTCCTGTGCGAACTTGATGTCGGCGCACGCAAGGCCATGCTGGAACAGGCGCGCGCGCGCATGCGTCAGGCACAGCTTGATTACGAGGCGGCCCGCAAGCTCGAGGAGCGCGGCCACCGCTCGCCCAACCAGACTGCGGCCTCCCTTGCCGTGTTCGAGGCAGCCCAGGCAGAGTTCCGCCGCGCCGAGGAGGAGCTTTCGGAAACGCGCATCAGCGCGCCGTTCGACGGCTTTGTCGATGACCGGATGGTTGAAGTTGGCGATTACATGCAGCCCGGTACAGCCTGCGCCGTGGTGCTCGACCCCGATCCTTTCCTTGTCGTCGGTCAGGTTTCGGAGCGCGAGGTCGGCTATGTGCAGACGGGCGCCACCGGCATGGCCATCCTGATCACGGGTGAGCAGATTCCCGGCAAGGTGCGCTTCATCTCCAGCGCCGCTGACAGCGCAACGCGCACGTTCCGCATGGAGTTTGAAATTCCCAACGATGGTTTCAAGCTGCGCGACGGTGTGACCGCCGAAGTGCTGCTGTCGCTCGCCACGCTGCCCGCACACCGCATTCCGCCAGCAATCCTGTCGCTCAATTCGGCGGGTGATATTGGCGTCAAGATTGTGGAAGACGGCCGGGTGCGCTTTGTGCCTGTTTCCATTGTGGAAGAGTCAGCCGAGGGCGTCTGGGTAACCGGATTGCCTGAAACAGCCACCATCATCACGGTCGGACAGGATTTTGTGGTTGACGGACAGCCCGTCAACGCCGTTGCCGACGGGAGCTGAACCATGACAGGCCTTGTCGATTGGGCGGTTTCGCAATGGCGCCTGGTGATCTCGACGCTNNGTGCCCTATCCCGGCATTTCACCGGAGGACGCCGAGCGCCTGCTCGTCAAGCCGATGGAAGTGGAGCTGCGCTCGATTGAAGGACTGAAGCAGCTGACCGCGATTGCGGCACAGAATTATGCCGGCCTCTATCTCGAATTTGACGTGTCGTTCGACAAGGACGCCGCCCTGCAGCGCGTGCGCGAGAAGATTGATCTGGCGCAGTCGAAAATGCCCGAGGGCGCGGAAGAGCCTGTCATTACCGAGTTCAACGTCTCAACCTTCCCGGTTCTTGTTGTCACCCTTTCCGGTGAAGTGCCGGAGCGCACGCTTCTTTCGCTTGCGCGCCAGCTTGAGGACGAGATCGAAACGATCCCCTCTGTTCTGTCGTCGGATGTGATCGGCAACCGCGAAGAGCTTCTGGAAATCGTGATCGATCCGGCGCGCCTTGATGCCTACAACATATCGGCCATCGAGGTCTTCAACGCGGTCAACGGCAACAACCAGATCATTGCGGCGGGCGACTGGGACATCGGCTCGGGCCGGTTTCCCATCAAAGTCGAAGGCCTGATCGAGACACGTCAGGACGTGCTTGACCTTCCCATCCGCTCGTCGGGCGATGGCGTGGTGCGCCTGCGCGATGTGGCCGACATCCGCAGCACGTTTGTTGATGCCGACAGTTTTGCACGTTTCAACGGCCAGACCACAATTGCGCTGGAAGTGAAGAAACGCACGGGCGAGAACATTGTTGCCACCATCGCGCGCGTGCGTGAGGTGGTGAACGCCTTTACCGCCAATCTGCCGCCGCAGGTGAAAGTCGATTTCTCGCTTGATCAGTCAACCTGGATCGACGGCTCGCTCAAGTCGCTGGAAAGCTCGATCCTGCTGGCCATCCTGCTGGTGATGATCGTGGTGGTGGCGGCGCTTGGCCTCAGGTCCGGCATGATCGTCGGCTTTGCCATCCCGACATCGTTTCTGATTGCCTTCCTGTTCCTGGGCATCGCGGGCATGACCATCAACATGATGGTGATGTTCGGCATGATCCTTGCCGTCGGCATGCTGGTGGACGGCGCCATCATCATTGTCGAATTTGCCGACCGCAAGATGGCCGAGGGCATGCACCGGCGCGAGGCCTATGCGCTTGCCGCCAAGCGCATGTTCTATCCCGTGCTGTCATCTACGGCGACAACGCTGGCGGCCTTTTTGCCCATGCTGTTCTGGCCCGGTGTGTCGGGCCAGTTCATGAGCTACCTGCCGATCACGCTTATTCTGGTGCTGGCCGCCTCAACGCTGGTGGCGCTGGTGTTCCTGCCGGTTGTCGGCGGCTTTGTCGGCAAGGCGCAATCCGGCAACGAAGAAACGCTCAAGGCGCTGGCCGCATCCGAGACCGGCGACATCCGCGACATTGGCGGCATCACCGGCTGGTACGCGCAGCTGGTGGGCAAACTGGTGCAGCGGCCCTTTACAGTGCTCTTCACCGCCATTGGCACGCTGGTTGCCGTCGTCATTGCCTTCGGTGCGTTCAGCAAGGGCACGGAATTCTTTGTCGAGACCGAGCCGAACCGCGCCTTCATCAACGTGTTTGCGCGCGGCAATCTTTCGGCAGCCGAGCAGCTGGCGCTGGTGAAAGAAGTAGAGGCGATTGCGCTGACGACCGATGGCCTGCGCGGCGTCTTCACCCAGACCGGAAGCGGCGGCGGCATGGGCCAGGGCGGACGCTCGGGCGAGGACATGATCGGCACGATCTCCATCGAGTTTGATGACTTTGAAAAGCGGCGCCGCGCCAATGTGATCCTTGACGAGATCCGCGGCCGGATGAACGCGATCCCCGGCATCCGTGCCGAAGCGCGTGCTGAAGAGGGTGGGCCACCGCAAGGCAAGGACATCATCGTCGAACTGACCTCGAACGACGGTGCGGCGCTTGATGCGATGACGGCGCTGCTGCGCACCAAGTTTGAGTCGATGCCGGAACTGATCGACATTGAGGATTCACGTCCCCTGCCCGGCATCGAATACCGGCTTGAGATCGACCGCGAGCAGGCTGGCCGGTTTGGCGCCGATGTGTTGACCATCGGCACTGTCGTTCAGCTCATCACGGTCGGCATCAAAGTAGGCGAATACCGGCCCGATACGTCTGAAGACGAAGTTGAGATCCGCGTGCGGTTTCCCGCCGAGGACCGCTCCATCGACATGCTGGACAGTCTGCGCGTCATGACGCGTGACGGGCTGGTGCCGATCTCGAACTTCGTCAAGCGGGTGCCTGCACCGCGCGTCAGCTTCATTGAACGTGTTGACGGCGAACGCATCATGCGCGTGCGTGCCAATGTGATGACGGGCGTGTTGCCCGATGACAAGGTGCGCGAGATCAAGGCGTGGCTGGCCGAAACCCAGATTGATCCGCGCGTCAAGATCGGCTTTGGCGGACAGGACGAGGCGGCGGCGGAGTCTGCTGCATTCCTCGGCAATGCGATGCTGGCGTCACTGTTCCTGATGGGCGCCATCCTCATCATGCAGTTCAACAGCTTCTACCACACGATCCTGATCCTTTCGGCTGTCATCATGTCTACCATCGGCGTGATGCTGGGCATGCTCGTGATGGGCCAGACCTTCAGCGTCATCATGACGGGTACAGGCATCGTGGCGCTGGCGGGCATTGTGGTGAACAACAACATCGTGCTGATCGATACGTTCCAGCATTTGCGGCGGGAGGGCTTTCCCGTCTACGACGCCATCATCCGCACCGGCGCGCAGCGTCTGCGCCCCGTGTTCCTGACGACGTTCACCACCATGATCGGCCTCATGCCAATGATGCTGAACCTCAACATCGACTTCTTTGAGCGCCACGTGTCGGTGGGCGGTCCGATTTCGGACTGGTGGGTGCAGCTGGCGACCGCCGTGGTTTACGGCATGGGCTTTTCAACGGTGCTGACGCTGCTCGTCACGCCCGCGCTGCTGGCNNCTCAGGCTGCACCCGCAGGCACGGCGGCGATGGGATCATCGGCGCCGAACGCCTCTGCCAGCTTTTCACGGGCCTCGGCGGCCTCACGCTGGCGGTTCCACATCGCGGCATAGGTGCCTGCCCTGGCCAGCAGGGCCGTATGCGTGCCACGCTCCACGATCTCGCCATCGACCAGCACGATGATCTCGTCGGCATCCACGACGGTTGAGAGGCGGTGCGCGATCACCAGCGCCGTGCGGTTGCGTGCTACGGCCTTAAGGGCCGACTGGATTTCACGTTCGGTATGGGTGTCGAGCGCGCTTGTTGCCTCGTCGAGAATGAGGATCGGCGGGTTTTTGAGGATCGTGCGGGCGATTGCCACGCGCTGTTTCTCGCCACCCGAGAGCTTGAGCCCGCGTTCGCCGACCATGGTGTTGAAGCCCTGCGGCGCCTTGGCGATGAAGGGTTCAATCTGGGCAAGGCGGGCTGCGGCCTCTACTTCCTCATCGCTGGCGTCGAGACGGCCATAGCGGATGTTGTAGCGCAGCGTGTCATTGAAGAGCACCGTGTCCTGCGGCACGATGCCGATGGCTGCGCGCAACGATTTCTGTGTCACATCGCGCACGTCCTGCCCGTCAATCGTTACCGCGCCAGACGAAATGTCGTAGAAGCGGTAGAGGATGCGCGACAATGTTGACTTGCCTGCACCTGACGGGCCGACCACAGCCACCGTTTTGCCTGCGGGCACGCTGAAGGAAATGCCCTTCAGGATTTCGCGGTCGGGCTCATAGGAAAAGCGCACATTCTCAAAGCGGATTTCGCCGCCCTTGACGACAAGCGGCTGGGCGCCGGGCCTGTCTTCAATCTCGGGATCGAGGCGCAAATGATCGAACATTTTTTCCATGTCGATCAGGGCCTGCGTGATTTCGCGATAGACGGTGCCCAGAAGGTTCAGCGGTACATAAAGCTGCACCAGAAACGCATTGACCATCACAAGCTCGCCGACCGTCATGCGACCCTCGGCAACGCCGATGGCGGCAAGAACCATCACGCCGACCAGACCCAGCGCGATGATCGCCGCCTGTCCGGTATTGAGGATGGACAATGACGTCTGCGTTTTCTCGGAGGCGCGGGCAAAGATGTTCATCGCCTTGTCAAAACGGCCGGCCTCGTGCTCCTCTGCGTTGAAGTATTTGACGGTCTCGAAATTCAGCAGGCTGTCCACCGCCTTGGTATTGGCCTCGGTGTCGCTGTCATTCATCTCGCGGCGGTATTTGACGCGCCAGTTGGTGATGATGAGCGTGAACCATGCATAGGCTGCCACCGTTGCCAGCGTCACCACGGCAAACCAGACATCAAACTTCCACAGCATGATGCCGCAGACGAGCAGCAGCTCCAGAATGGTGGGCGCGATTGAAAAAATGGTCCACGAGAGCAGCGAGTCGATGCCCTTGGTGCCGCGGTCGATCACGCGCTGCAGGCCGCCCGTGCGCCGCTCCAGATGAAAGCGCAGCGACAGGCGATGGATGTGGCGGAAGGTGCGGCCGGCAATCTGGCGCACGGCATTGAAGGCAACTTTGGCAAAGATCGCATCACGCAGCTGGGCAAAGGCCTGCATCATGATGCGGGCCACGCCATAGGCGATGATGAGGCTGATGGCGATGGCAGCCGCCTGCAGGCCGGAACCGGGCGTCAGCGCATCCACGGCATCGCCATAAAGGAACGGCACCGCAACCGTCGTGATCTTGGCGATCAGAAGGGCCGCCAGCGCAAAGATCACCCGCGCGCGCAGATCGGCGCGGTCCTTCGGCCAGAGATAGGGCATGAAGGTCTTGAGTGTGCCTTTGAAGTCGTAGGATTGCTCGACATCAAGGCGGCGGCGGATGGCAGCTGAAGCGGACGAGGCAGCGCCGCCGGGAACGCCCTTTGGCGGCACGGGCGGCTTGGGTGACTGGTTCATGGGGTCTTGCCGGATAGGATGATTTTCAAGGCTTAAGCTGCCCCCACGCATCTGGAAAGCCCAAAGATGAAGGCATCAATGACCCGGATAGCAGCAGGGGCACTCTGCCCCCTCTCAGAGAACGGGATCAGCGCCCGGCGCGGTGCCCACCTGACCCGGCCGGATTTCGGCAGGATCACGCGTCTGGCCCTCGCGGGCAAAGAAGGTGCTTTCGCGCAAGCCCATGCCGGGCTCGTGCCGCAGGAGGCGGATGGTGCCCCCTGTCTCTTCCGCCATCAGGCGCGTGCCGCTGCCCATGCGCCGGGGCGTACTGCGCTCAAAGCTGACTTCGGCGCGGGCCGTGACTTCCCCTTTGTCACCCACGACATCGGCACGCAGGGCATAGCGGCCAAACGGTGACATATCGATCAGGCGGAGATGAAACGTGCCATCTGCGCGGGCCAGCGCCTCGCCGACCATGCGATTGCCGAGGTAAAGACGCACGCGGGCGGCGGGCGGCGCGCGCCCGGCAATGCGCAAAGCGGGCGTTTCGTCCCAATCAGCCGCCTCGATTGTAACTGAATCTGCTGCTTGACCCGTCAGGCGCTGGAGGCGGCCGGGGCCTGCGGCGAGAAGCTCTCCACCGGGCAGCAGAAACACGGCATCGCTGGAGCGCACCAGACGGCCATCCGCCGCCATCGCGGTGACAAAATACTCGGCCCCCTCGCCCTCCGGACTGACTGGCGCACGCAAGGCAAAGGCGCCGTCTTCATCAACCGATATTGCGCTGACCGGCTTGGCGTTCTGCCAGAGCGTCACCATGCCCGAGGCGCCGCTGCCGGAGAGGATTATTTTCCCATCGGCGTCGCGGACAGCAGTAAGGGCAAGCGCCTGTGTCCATGCAATCTGTGAGGGATCGATCAGGGCAAGTGCCGGATCGGGCGCTTCACCCTCAGTCACGACCCGGCAATCGGGACAGGAGGGCGAAAGGGTCAGCCAGGCGCCAATCGCCACCGCAGCGACCAGCGCCAGCATCCCGAAGAGACGCGTGCGGTTCATGCTCAGGGCTTTCCGGCTTGGGGCGCAAGCGCGCGCAGATAGTCGGCCATGGCGGCGCGATCCTCATCGGTGAGTTTGCTGGTGCCATGTGCGATCACTTCCGCCATTTCGCCACCGGCAACGTCGAAATCCGGCGTCGTGCCATCCTTGAGGAAGGTGACAAGTTCGTCCCGGCTCCAGCTGCCGATGCCGTCTGCGTGCGGGGTGATGTTGGGTGCGGCCGATTCACCCAAACGCGCGCCGCCAAAGGCCCGCGCATCATCCGGTCCGCCCAGAAAATTGCGCGGTGTGTGGCATTCACCGCAATGGCCCAGCACTTCCACCAGATAGGCGCCGCGGCTCATGGCGTGCATTTCCGTTTCAGCCACCGGGCCATCGAAAAAGAAAAGCCGCCAGCCGGAAATCAGCGGGCGCCACATCAAGAGAAGGTCAATGTTGTGCGTGCGGTTTTCGCGGCGCACAGGCGGCTGGGTCATCAGATACGCCTTGATGGCGAGCGCATCCTCGATCGTCATGCCCGCGTAGGAGGCAAAGGGAAGCGACGGGTAGAGGTTTTCACCCTCGCGGCCGATGCCGTGCAGCAGAGCCTCGACAAATTCCTGATCGCTCCAGTCGCCAATGCCCGTCTGGCGGTCTGGCGTGATGTTAGGTGCATAGAAAGTACCGAAAGGGCTTTCGATGGCGCGGCCGCCTGCAAAGGGCTCGCCGCCATTCTTTTTATCCCAGTGACATGAGAGGCATCCGGCGGCAGCGGTGAGATAGGCGCCGCGCGCCTCCATCCCCTCGTCAGAGGATGCGAGGTTTTCAGGAATGACAATCGCACCCTGCCGCGGCCAGAGCAGGAAGGAAAATCCTGCAATGGCCAATGCGGCAGCGATGGCGATCAGGCGGCGCATCGTGCGCGCTTACTGGATTTCAGGGCCGCGGAAGGTTTCGTGGCAGCCCTGGCAGGCCGTGATGATGCCCTGAACGCTGGCCTTGATTGCTTCGGCGTCGCCCGTGGCGATGGCGGCGGCGGAGGCGGCGGCAGCGTTTTCGAGGTCATTCGTATCCTGGACGAAGTCTTCCCACTTTTCCCAGATCACGGGGAGCGCACGGCTTTTCGTCACGCCCTCGGCGCCGATGCCCGAGTTTTCGGGGAACATCGCCGGGATCGTTCCCGCAGCCGCGCGCAGCGCCTCTGCTGCAGTTGCAAGATCGCCCAAGGATGCGGCATTGCCATCCCAGCGCTTGATGGCGCCCATCATGCCGCCAATGCGCTTCATCTCGCCGATGCGCCAGTCAACCAGCGCCTGGCCGGAAAGTGTTGCAGGGTCAACCGGCGGCGCCGTCTCCTCCCCATTCGAGGGCGAGATGGTGAGGCCAAGCATCGCAAGGGCAATGCCGATGGCAGCACCCAGAATGAGATTGCGTCCGCGTTCGCGTGTCATGATGCTTTCCGTATGAACTGGCCCCGATGGCGGGCCGGGTTGATGACTTAGCATGGTGCTTCCGGCATGCGTATATTCCGCAAGTCAGCGATTCACGGCAAGGTGATCTTCGGGCATGGCAGTCAATTCTGTGTGCGTTTTCTGCGGTTCATCTGCCGGGGATGACCCGGCATTTGCCGAGGATGCCGGCCTGATGGGCCGCCTGATTGGTGAACGCAAGCTCGCGTTCATCTTCGGCGGCGGCACGATCGGGTTGATGGGCGTTGCCTCACGCGCAGCGATGGCGGCGGGATCGCACGTGACCGGCATCATTCCCGAATTCCTGCGCCACGTGGAAGCGCCCCGGCTTGAAGTCTCGGAAATGATCGTGGTCGAGACCATGCATCAGCGCAAACAGAAAATGGTTGATCTGGCCGACGCGTTCCTGATCCTGCCGGGCGGCATTGGCACGCTGGACGAGTTCGCAGAAGTCACCAGCTGGGCCATCCTTGAACGCCACGACAAGCCCGTGATCCTCCTCAACACGCTGGGCTATTTTGACAGCCTCATCGCCTTCATGGAGACAATGCGGGCGCGGCGTTTTGCGGGGCCAGCGCTCAAATCATCGTTTGCCATCGTGCACACGCCGGGCGAGGCCATGGCGCGGCTTGTCAGTCCGGATTGGCGACGGCCCGCCTCGCCCTGAAACGCCGCTCGTTCGCCACCGCCTCCCACGAGACAAGCGCGAGCGCCGCCCAGATCAGCGCAAAGGTTGCCGCGCGCACCGGGCCAAAGGGTTCGTGCCAGACATAGACCGCCAGAAGAAACGAAATGGTGGGGGCGATATATTGCAGGAAGCCCATGGTGGAGAGGCGGACCATGCGTGCGCCCAGCGAGAAAAGAAGAAGCGGGACGGCAGTCACCGGGCCTGCCCCGATCAGCAGGAGGTCAATCGCCATGTCCTGCGCGCCAAAGGCCATCGTCCCGTTCTGTGCAACCCACATGAGCCACGCGACAGCCAAAGGCGCCAGCACAAGCGTCTCGATGAAGAGACCCTCCAGTGCCTCCACTGGCGCCACCTTGCGCAGATAGCCATAGGCGCCAAAGCTGAAGGCCAGCGTCAGTGACACCCATGGCAACTCGCCCAGCATGATGATCTGGATGGCCACAGCTGTGGCCGCCAGCGCAAAGGCAATTTTACGAAGGCGCGACAGTCGCTCGCCCAGCAAGAGCGCGCCCAGAAGAATGCTCACCAGCGGGTTGATGTAATAGCCAAGGCTCGTCTCGAGCACGCGACCTTCCACCACCGCCCAGATGAAGAGATACCAGTTGCCGCCGATCAGGAACGCGGTCAGCACCATCAGGCCCACAATCTTCGGCTTGCGCAGGAGATGCAGGACATGGCGCGCGCGGCCCATGATGCCGATAACGATAATGAGCAGACCAAGGCACCAGACAATGCGGTGCGCCAGCACCTCGCTGGACGGCACGCTGCCCAGAAGCTTCCAGTAAATCGTGACAAGGCCCCACGCCACATAGGCCAGCGCTGCGTAGAGCACGCCGCGCGGGTCATCAAGGCGCATGGAACCAGTTGGAGACATCAACGCCTTCAGCCGCGGCGCGGCACATACATGTTGTTGAAGAATTCGGTCAGCGCCATTTCAGACAGCTTGGGCGGCAGGGCATCGAGCGCGAGATTAAGATCGGCCATGCGCTCCGGCAGCTTGCCGCCAATGCCCGCCATGGTGGCAAGACGCAGCAGGGTGGCGGGCGTCATGTCATCGGGGCCGAGTTTGGCCACTTCGGCCTTCAACCCCTCAATCACGTTGGAGCGCGGGATGAGGCGCGCCCGCGCCACAGCTGATTTCAGATCGCGCAGGAAGTCGTCCACCTGTTCCAGATTCGACTGGCCGATGGAGAGATGCACGTTGTCGCGCGAGCCCATGTAGCCCAATTGCGCCTGCAGCAGCCAGCCATCCTTCTTCATCTCGTCGATCACGTGGAAAACCGGAAACTCGTCCGACGTAAACGCCACCAGATTGGTGTCGGGTTCGGCGAGGAGCTTGAGGCCCGGCGTTGCCTTGATGCCAGCGATGATTTTCTTCGTGGCCTCATGGATGCGCGTGGCAAAGCGCATATAGCCCTCATCACCAAGATAGTTGATGACAGCCCATGCGGCGGCAAGCGGCCCGCCCGATTTGGTGGAAAGGATTGTCGGGTTGATGAGCGTATAGCCCGTATATTCCGCGCAGGTAAAAATCTGGAAGCGGCGGATGTCCTTTGAGCGGTGAAGGATGACCGACGCGCCCTTGGGACAATAGGCGTATTTGTGGAAGTCCATCGACATCGACGTGACACCCGGCACGCGGAAATCAAACGGCGCAAGTTTTTCGCCCAGCCGTTCAAAATAGGGGAGCAGGAAGCCGCCGATGCATCCGTCAACGTGGAAGAGTGTGCCGCGGCGCTGGGCGATCTCGCCAATCTCCGGAATGGGATCGAGCACGCCATGGGCATAGGAGACGGCAGACGCCACGATCTGGATTGTGTTGGGCGTGATCGCCGCCTCAATCAGTTTCGGATCGGCCTTGAACGTCACCGGATCAACCGGCACCAGCACCTTTTTCAGGCCCATATAGTGGGCTGCCTTGTGAAAAGCGGCGTGGGCCGTAACCGGCAGAATGATCTCCGGCTCCTTCACCTCCGGTTTGACGGCCCGGGCAAAGTCGCGTGCAGTTTTCACCGCCAGCATGCAGCTTTCGGTGCCGCCCGAGGTGAAATTGCCCGCCGCACCCTCCGGCGCATTCAGATGCGTGGCCGCATAGGCGACGAGTTCATTTTCCAGACGCAACAGGCTGGGGAAGGCGGTTGGATCAAGCGCATTCTCGGTCAGGAATTCCATATAGGCGCGCTTGGCAATGGCCTCCACGTCGCGGCCGGGATCATAGACATAGGCAAAGGTTTTGCCGGTGCGCCAGGGCGCATCGTGAGCCGCCACGGACTTCAGGTGCGAAAAGATGGCCGCCTCATCACGCGGTTTCACATTCATCGCCATGTCGCCTTCCCCCTTGCTTCATCAGCGCGCGTGCGGCGCGGGAGCGCCATCACGCAACAATTTCCACGTCATTGAATCCATCAGCGCCTCGAATGAGGCGTCAACAATGTTGGGCGAGACGCCCACGGTTGACCAGCGGTTGCCTGCACCATCCGTACTTTCGATCATCACGCGCGTCACGGCTTCCGTGCCGGACGTGAGGATGCGCACCTTGTAATCGACAAGACGCAGATCTTCGAGAAAGGCGGAATAGCGGCCAAGGTCTTTGCGCAGGGCATTGTCGAGCGCATTGACGGGACCATTGCCCTCGCCCACCGAGTGAATGGTCTGTCCCTCGACATCGACTTTCACCATCGCCTCGGAAATAGTGACGAGTTCGCCCAGCGCGTTGTGGCGGCGCTCTACCATCACGCGGAAGCTGACGGGCCTGAAATATTCCGGCACCTGACCCAGCGCGCGGCGCGCAAGCAGCTCGAACGAGGCCTCTGCGCCATCAAAGGCATAGCCGAGAAATTCCCGCGCCTTCACATCTTCCAGAAGGCGGCGCACGCGCGCATCACCGGCATCCGCCTTGATGCCCAGCTGTTCCAGCCGGAAGAGCACGTTGGAGCGGCCTGCCTGATCGGACACCAGAATTTTTCGTGCGTTGCCCACCGTCTCGGGCGCCACATGCTCGTAGGTGCGCGGGTCTTTCTGCACAGCGGAGGCGTGAAGCCCGCCCTTATGGGCAAAGGCGTTGTCGCCAACATAGGGCGCATGGCGCCACGGCGCGCGGTTGAGGATTTCATCCAGCGTGTGGCTGACTTCGCGCAGGCGTTTCAGCCCATTGCCATCAATTCCGGTTTCCAGCGTGCTGCGGTAGGGTTCCTTCAACGCCAGATTGGCGATGAGAGAGATCAGGTTGGCGTTGCCGCAGCGCTCGCCCAGCCCGTTCAGCGTGCCCTGAATCTGCGTCACGCCCGCCTCCACCGCCGCCAGCGTATTGGCCACGGCATTGTCGGTGTCATTGTGCGTATGCACGCCCAGATGATCGCCGGGGATGTGGCGCGCCACCTCACGCACGATGCGATAGACCTCGCTGGGCAGCGTGCCGCCGTTGGTATCGCACAGCACGACGAAGCGGGCGCCGCCTTCAAGCGCCGCCTTGAGGCAGGAAAGCGCATAGGCGCTGTTGGCCTTATAGCCATCAAAGAAATGTTCGGCGTCGAACATCGCCTCGCGGCCGCGGGCCACGACGGCCTTCATCGACTCCGCGATGGCAACGAGATTTTCCTCGCGCGGTATTTCAAGCGCGACATCGACCTGAAAATCCCAGCTCTTGCCGACAAGGCAGGCGGCGCTGGCGCGCGCATCGAGAATGGCGGCAAGGCCGGGATCGTTGCCGGTGCTGCGGCCACCACGGCGCGTCATTCCGAATGCCGTCAGTCTGGCGTGCTTCAGGGCTGGCGGCGCCGCGAAAAACTGCGTGTCAGTCGGATTGGCGCCGGGCCAGCCGCCCTCCACATAGTCGATGCCCAGGCCATCGAGCATGAGCGCGATCTGGCGCTTGTCTTCTACCGAGAAATCGACGCCTTGCGTCTGCGCGCCATCGCGCAGCGTCGTGTCGAAGAGATAAAGGCGTGTTCTTGCCATCACGCAGGTTTCCATGTGGTGCCAGCGGGGCCATCCTCCAGCACGATGCCCGCATCCAGCAATTCCTTGCGCAGGCGGTCTGCCTCGGCAAAGTTGCGCGCCTTGCGGGCGGCATTGCGTGCGTCGATGCGCGCAATGATGTCGGCCTCACTCAACGCCATTTTGGCCGGGCGCCACGACGCCCATTCCTCCGGCGTCTTTTCGAGAAGACCGAGAAGGTTCCCGGCAGCCTTCAGCGATGACGCGGCAGCGGTTGAACCCTTCAGCGCCTCTGCCGCCAGTTCGTGCATCACTGCAAAGGCTTCGGGCGTGTTGAGATCATCATCCAGCGCCGCGATGAAGGCGGCAGGCATATCGTTCGCCGGGGCGGCATGACCGGCCGCGCGATACCAGCGGTCGAGAATAGTGCGCGCGGTGCGGCTGCCCTCCTCTGTCCAGTCGAGCGGGTGGCGGTAATGCGTCATCAACATCTGAAGGCGGATCACCTCGCCCGGCCATTCGGCCAGAAGATCGCGCACGGCAACCACATTGCCGACGGACTTGGCCATTTTCTCGCCGCCCATCTGCAACATGCCGTTGTGCATCCAGTAGTTCGACAGTTTGGCGCCGCCATGGGCGCAAACCGATTGCGCGATTTCATTCTCATGGTGCGGGAACATAAGGTCGCGCCCGCCGCCATGAATGTCGAAGGTATCGCCCAGCAGTTTTTCCGCCATGGCCGAGCATTCGATGTGCCAGCCGGGGCGGCCACGGCCCCAGGGGCTGTCCCAGCCCGGCGTTGCGGCGTCTGACGGCTTCCACAGCACGAAGTCCATCGGCGAGCGTTTATAGGGCGCGACGTCAACGCGTGCACCGGCCAGCAGCTCATCCGTCGAGCGGCCCGAGAATGATCCATAGGACGGCATGGACGGCACGCTGAAGAGCACGTGGCCCTCTGCCTCATAGGCGTGACCATTTGCGATCAAGGCCGCGATCATCGCAATGATCTCGGGGATCGTTTCAGTAACGCGCGGCTCAAAGCTGGGCGCAAGGTTGCCGAGCGCCAGCATGTCCTCGCGGTAAATGCGCAGGGTTTCTTCCGTCAGCTCGCGGATGGTGATGCCGCGTTCCTTTGCGCGGGCGTTGATCTTGTCTTCCACGTCGGTGACGTTGCGCGCATAGAAAACATGATCCCTGCCATAATGATGGCGCAGCAGGCGGAACAGCGCGTCGAACACGATCACAGGCCGCGCATTGCCGATATGGGCAAGGGCATAGACGGTGGGGCCGCAGACATACATGCGCACGCGTTTGGCATCGATGGGCGCAAAGACTTCCTTGCGGCGGCTTTCGGTATTGTAGATCTCGATCATTTCGGGCCTTCACTCAGATGCATCATCCATCTCCCTCGCGTGACTTCGCACGCAAGCGGCCCTGAAACTTTTTGGAGGAGGCAAAAAGATCGCGCGGCCGCTGTTCATCAACAGCAGCAAATTTGCCAATAAATGACCGGGCGCGTGTTCATGGGCGCACTATGCCCGCTCTCCGGCAAGGCGCGCAAGGGCCCGCGCACGCCCGATCAGCGGCAAAAGCCGCTTCATCTCCGGCCCGTCACCCTGCCCTGTCAGCGCCAGCCGCAGGGGATGGAACAGCGCCTTGCCCTTGCGTCCGCTGCGCTCGGCCAGCGCCTTGGTCCAGAGCGGCCAGGCATCGCCATCAAGCTCAGGCGGCAGGATTTCCGCTGCCATGCGGGTCAATTCCGGGTCTTCCATGACGGGATCAATGGGCTCAGCCACGATGTGCCACCATTTGCGGGCATCGGGCAGCACGGTCAGATTGCCGCGCACGGCAAGCCAGAACGCTTCACCGCCGCCCACGCCCAAAGCCGCCAGACGCTCCGCCACCGCTGCATAAGGGAGACCGTGCAGGATGCGGCCGTTGAGGGTGAGGAGTTCGTGCTCGTCAAAGCGGATGGGCGAACGGGAAATCTTGCCGAACGCAAAACTCTCCGCCGCATCTGCCAAGGTGTGATGCACGCCCACCGCGTCTGACGTGCCTGCATGGGCAAGCAAACTGATGAGCGACATCGGTTCCAATCCGTCATCCCGCAGCTTGGCGACGCCCAGCGAGCCGATGCGTTTGGAAAGTCCGCTGCCGTCGGCGGCGACGACCAGCGGATAATGAGCGAAGGCCGGGACCGGGCCGCCCAGCGCCTCAAAAATCTCGATTTGGCTTGCCGTATTCATCACGTGATCCTCGCCGCGGATCACATGGCTGATATGGAAGGCGATGTCGTCCACCACCGAGGGCAGCGTGTAGAGGAACCGACCATCCTCGCGGATCAGTACGGGATCCGAGACGCTGGACGTGTCAATCTCCACACGGCCGCGCACTTCATCGTGCCAGACGACCGGCTTGCGGTTGAGCTTGAAGCGCCAATGCGGCTTGCGGCCCTCGGCCTCCAATGCCGCGCGCTGTTCGGCTGTGAGTTCAAGCGCGGCGCGGTTATAGACATTGGGCTGGTGGCGCGCCTGCGCCTGACGGCGGCGGCGCTCCAGTTCATCCTCCGTCTCATAGCAGGGATAGAGACGGCCAGCCGCGCGCAATTTTTCAGCAGCTGCCTCGTAGTGCGCGGCGCGATCCGACTGGCGCGCCTCAAGGTCTGGCAACAAGCCCAGCCAAGCGAGATCATGGCGGATGGCAATTGCGTATTCTTCTTTGGAGCGTTCGGTGTCGGTGTCGTCGATGCGCAGCAACACCTTGCCGCCCATCTTGCGCGCAAAGAGCCAGTTCAGGACGGCGCCGCGCATGTTGCCGACATGCAGCGTGCCTGTCGGGCTTGGCGCAAACCGCACAATGATGGAAGAGGCCATCTCAGACATCCTTCGGCGCGTCGCGGAATCCGTTGGTGATCGGATAACGGCGGTCGCGGCCAAAGTTGCGGGTGCTGATTTTCACGCCCGGCGGCGCCTGACGGCGCTTGTACTCGGCGATGTTGAGGAGATGCTCCACACGGCGGATGGTGGCGGGCGCGTGGCCCATGGCAACGATCTCTTCAAACGTCTTTTCGTTTTCGACCAGCGCCTCAAGGATGTCATCCAGCACCTTATAGGGCGGCAGTGAATCCTCGTCCTTCTGGTTGGCGCGCAATTCGGCCGTCGGCGGCTTTTCAATCACGTGCAGCGGCATCACATTGCCCGCAGGCCCCAGCGCGCCATCCGGCTTGTGTGCATTGCGCCAGTGTGACAGCGCAAAGACATCCGTCTTGTAAACATCCTTCAGCACGTTATAGCCGCCGCACATGTCGCCATAGAGCGTGGCATAGCCCACCGACATTTCCGACTTGTTGCCGGTCGTGAGCACCATGGGGCCGAACTTGTTCGAGATGGCCATCAGGAGCACGCCGCGGATGCGCGACTGGATGTTTTCCTCCGCCACATCCGGCGCTCGGCCCGCAAAGGCAGGGGCGAGCGCCTCACCAAAGGCTGCAACTGCGCCCTCAATCGGGATGGTCTCATAGGGCACGCCGAGCGCGTTCGCCACGGCAGCGGCATCTTCCAGACTGTCTTTGGCGGTATAACGCGACGGCATCATCACGCAGCGCACGCGCGATGCGCCCAGCGCGTCCACGGCCACCGCGGCCGACAGGGCCGAGTCAATGCCGCCGGAAAGGCCCAGCACCACGCCGGGAAAGCCGTTCTTGCCGACATAGTCCTTCAGGCCCAGCACCATTGCCTGATAGATCGCTTCCAGTCCCGTTTCGACGCGCGCCAGATCACCCTTGGCACACGTCCAGCCCTTGGCGCCGCGCTTCCAGTGCGTTGTCACCTGCGCCTCGCGCCAGGCCGGCATCTGGAGCGCGAAGCTGCGGTCGGCATTCAGCACGAAGGATGCGCCGTCAAAGACCAGCTCGTCCTGCCCGCCGATCTGGTTGAGATAGACGAAGGGCAGACCGCTTTCGACCACACGCGCAACAGACAACTCCAGGCGGCGGTCCGGCTTGCGGCAATCAAACGGCGAGCCATTGGGAACGAGGATGATCTCGGCGCCTGTTTCGCTCAGGCACTCGACCACATCCGGCGTCCACACATCTTCGCAGATGGGCACGCCCAGCCGCACACCGCGCAGCGTGAGGGGGCCGGGCATCGGGCCGGGCACAAACACACGCTTTTCATCGAAGACGCCGTAATTGGGCAGATCGACTTTATAGCGCAGCGTCTGCACCTTGCCGCCGTCAAGGGCGGCCATGGCGTTATAGAGCTTGCCATCCTCAACCCAGGGCGTGCCGATCAGAACGGCGGGGCCGATTGTGGTGTCGGCAGCTAATTCGCGCACGGCCGCCATCGCGTCGTGCTGAAGGGCGGGCTTCAACACCAGATCTTCCAGCGGATAGCCGGTGATGAACAACTCGCTGAACAGGATGATGTCGGCGCCATCCTGGGCGGCGCGTACGCGCGCGGCCCGCGCCTTGGCGAGATTGCCGGGAATATCGCCCACCTTGGGATCAAGCTGGGCGAGTGCGATCTTCAATTCATCCATCGTCAAGCGGCCTTGCGGACCGCATCACAAATATGGGCGATCTGCGCCTCTGACAGATAAGGGTGGAATGGCAGGCTGACAATGCGGCCCGACAGGCTTTCGGCATGTTTCAGCTCGCCCTCGCGCGGGGCAAAGGGTGCAAAGGCGCGGTGCCTGTGCAGCGGCTTCTGGTAATAGATCGCGGTCGGCACCTTTTTCTCCGCCAGTTCCGCCTGAAAGCGGTCGCGGTTTTCAACCGTGATGGTGAAAAGGCCCCAGGCGCTCTCCGACCCCTCCGGCACGTGCTGCAGCGTCACCGCATTGCCCAATCCGGCGCGATAGGCGTCTGCGATGCGGCGGCGGGTGGCGATCTCTTCCGTGAACACGGTCAGTTTTTCCAGAAGGACGGCGCATTGCATGGAGTCGAGGCGGCCATTCAGGCCCACCATTACCGACTCCTTACGCGCATCATCCGTGCCGTGCCAGCGGATCGACGCCCAGCGCGACAGGCGGGCGGGATCATTCGTGAACATCGCGCCGCCATCGCCATAGGCGCCCAGCGTCTTTGACGGATAGAAGCTCGTCGCCGTCATGGCGCAAAGATTGCCGACGGACTTGCCCTTTTGCGCGCCGCCAAGGCTCTGGGCGGCATCGGCCAGAATGGTCATGCCGTGGCGCGCGGCAATCGCCTCGATGCGCGCGTAATCGGCCGGCAATCCATAGAGATCAACCGGCACGACCATGCGTGGCTTCAGCTTGCCCGCTTTCGCAACGGCTTCAACCTGATGGGCAAGATGCTCCACATTGATGTTGAAGGTCGCCGGATCGACATCGACGAAGACGGGTGTTGCGCCCGTCATCAGCACCGCATTGCAGGTGGCGTTATAGGTGAAGGTGGGAATGAAGACGGCGTCGCCCGGCCCCAGATCCTCGCCCATCATCGCGATCACAAGGCTGTCGGTGCCGCTGGCAACCGCAAGGGCGTGCGGCGCGCCGGTCAGGCGCTCCAGCGTGCGCTCAAGTTCTGCCACTTCCGGGCCGTTGATATAGGCGCCATGGTCGAGGACAGCGTGCAGGCGCTTTTCAATACCGGCGCGCAGACGCTTTGCCTGGGTTTTCAGATCGAAGAAAAGGATCGGATCCATTATTCAGCCTTTCGCAGACATTTCCGCCGCATTGATGACGCCCAACGCCGTTTCCAGCGCCAGACGCGCTTCCTCCGGCCGCACCAGAGCGGACATGCCGGTTCTGACCTCGTGCACGAAACGCCCGATTGCATAGCCCAGCGGATCGCTGGCGATGCGGGCGGCTGCATCATCCAGCCCGTCGAAACCCTGAAAGGCAGGCTTCAAGGCTTCGCCCGTCGTGTTCGACAGCGTGCGCGCCAGAAAGTCGATGAAGATTTCGCCATCAGGATAGACAAGGCGCATGGTGCGCTTGCGCTCGCTGGCGATGCGGCTGGCGGTCAGGCGCACCTGCGCGCCGCCCAGATCGAGGTCTGCAACCACGTCATCGCCCGCATTGCGATCCGGCGCGCGGGTCATGGCGGCAATCCGCGCGGGGGCGCGCGGGAAAATCTGATGCACAAGATCAAGATCGTGGATCATCAGGTCCAGCACGATGGAAACATCAAGGCCGCGTCCATTGGGTACGCCCTCCCGCACACACTCGATGCGCGTCGGCTTGATGGCGCGATTGAGAAGGCCGGACTGGGCAAAGACGTAACGCTCCTGATGCCCTGCGGTCAGAACGCGCTTGTTCTCGCGGCTCATGTAGATCATCGCATCGGCTGCCGCCAGCGAGGTCGCAATCGGCTTTTCAACCAGCACATGCACGCCCGCGCCCAGAAGGCCAATCGCCGCGTCGGCATGGGTGCTGGCCGGTGAGGCGACCGAGACCACATCCACCTTGCCGAGCAGGTCACGCCAGCTGGCAACTGGGTCACACCCGAATTTTTCGGCAGCTTCGCGCGCGGCGTTGGCGCTGGGGTCGGCGATGGCGGTGAGCGTCACGCCCGGAATGGCGGCAAGCTTCTGCGCATGCAAACGGCCAAAGAACCCCGCGCCGACAACACCGGCACGCAAAGGGGCATCAGGAGAGGATTGGCCGGGCATCGGTGTGGCGGGCTTTGTGGGCGAGGTCCAAACGGGCCGATTCAGTGGGCGGATGAGTGGCTTAGCGAAAGATGCGGCGACAACACAAGAAATGTTGCACGGGATTACCGAGGTTCGGCTAGGTTAAGCTTACTCAAGCCATTGACCCCTATGGAGTTCCCCATGACGACCAAGAGCCGCGAAATCCGCCTTGCCCGCCGCCCGGTGGGCATGCCCAAGCCGGAAGACTTTGAATTGGCGTCCGTCGATCTGCCCGCACCCCGCGATGGCGAGGTGCTGGTGCGCAACCACTATATGTCGGTTGACCCCTATATGCGCGGCCGGATGGTGGAGCGCGAGAGCTATGTGCCGCCCTTCGCCATCGGCAAGGCGCTGGAGGGTGGTGCGGTAGGTGAAGTGGTTGCCGCGGGCAAGGGCGCGAAATTCGCGGTCGGCGACTTTGTGCAGAGCATGTGGGGCTGGCGCGAGGCCTTCATCTCGGATGGCACGGGGCTTTCCAAGGTTGATCCCAAGCTTGCGCCCATCCAGTCATTCCTGGGTGCGCTGGGCATGCCGGGCCTGACCGCCTATGCGGGCCTTCTGCATGTGGGTGCGCTCAAAGACGGCGAGAATGTTTTCGTGTCGGCAGCATCGGGTGCGGTAGGCGCCGTGGTCTGCCAGATCGCCAAGGCCAAGGGCTGCTATGTCGTGGGCTCTGCCGGGTCGGATGAAAAATGCGACTGGCTGGTGAAGGAAGCCAGGATCGACAGGGCGATCAATTACAAGAAAGAGAAAAATCTTGATGCCGCCGTGCGCGCTGCCTTCCCCAAGGGGATCGATGTCTATTTCGAAAATGTGGGCGGGGCGCATCTGGTAGCGGCGATCAACGCCATGAATGTGCGCGGGCGCATCGCTGCGTGCGGCATGATCGAGCAATACAACAACACCGAGCCGACGCCGGGGCCCTGGAACATCATCATGACGGTGCCCAAGAGCCTGAGGATCGAAGGCTTCATCGTCTCGAACTATTTCCATCTTCTGGGCGATTTCTACCGCGACATGGGGCAGTGGATCGCGCAGGGCAAGATGAAGTGGCGCGAGACGACGCTGAACGGCATCGAGAATGCGCCCGCTGCGTTCCTTGGCCTCTTCAAGGGCGAGAATTTCGGCAAGGCGCTGGTGAAGCTCTGAGATGATGAAGCGGTTTGTGCTGGCGCGCCGTCCTGACGGCGTACCGAAGGCGGATGATTTCCGGCAGGAGAGCGGAGATATCCCACGCGCGCCTGACGGCGGCATCGTGGTGGCCACAACGCATATCTCGGTTGATCCGGGCATGCGTTCGCGGCTGTCGGGCGATTCCTATGCGGCGGCGCTGGCGCTGGGCGAGACAATCGAGAGTGCGGGCATCGGACGTGTCATCGAAAGCCGCAATCCGAAATTCGCCGAAGGTGATCTCGTCTCGGGTGCGCTGGGCTGGACAACGCATCTCGCGCATCCGGGCAAGGGGCTTCTGAAACTTGATCCCGCCTTCTATTCGGGTGCGGTGCCGCCCACTTGCGCCATTGGCGTGCTGGGTGTGCCGGGGATGACGTCATGGTTTGGCGTGCATGCCCTGTCTGACCTCAAGCCAGGCGAAGTTTTTCTGGTGTCATCAGCCGCAGGGCCGGTGGGGGCAACGGCCGGCCAGCTTGCCAAGGCCAAGGGCGCGCGCGTCATCGGCATTGCGGGCAGCGATGCAAAATGTGCGTGGCTGATTGACGAACTCGGCTTTGATGCGGTCATCAATTATCGCGCGACGCCCGATCTTGGTGTTTCGTTGAATGCGGCGGCGCCTGAGGGCGTTGACGTCTATTTCGACAATGTCGGGGCGGAGATGCTGGATCAGGCGATCCGCGTGATGCGCCCCCATGGCCGCATCGTAATCTCGGGTCAGGTGGCGGAGTATAATGCGGCAAGCCCGCGCGGCATTCGCCATGTGCCTGACTTTATCTCCAAGCGGCTGACCATGCGCGGGTTTGTCGTGCTCGACTATGCCACCCAGTTCCGCGAGGCGCAGGCGGCGATGGCCGCGATGCTCCGCGACGGCACGCTCAAATTCCGTGAGCAGGTGGTGGAGGGTTTCGAGAACCTTCCAGCTGCCTTCATCAGACTTTTTTCGGGTGATAATTTTGGAAGGTGTCTGGTGCGGGTGGGGTGAGGTGGCGGAGCCATCTTTCGCCTCCTCCGCCTTCGCGGGGGAGGCACGATCCGCACTTGCGGATCGGGTGGGGGAAATTCGCAGCAGACAAAGGCCCCCACCCGGATCGCAATGGCGATCCGACCTCCCCCGCGAAGGCGGAGGAGGTTGAAAAGTCAGGAGCGCCCCTACTCCGCCGCGCGGAACTTGGCAGAGATGTCGCGTTCGGCTTTCAGGCCCTCGGCGATCAGGAAAGCCAGTTCCAGCGCCTGATTGGCGTTGAGGCGCGGATCGCAGTGGGTGTGATAGCGGCTCGACAGATCGCCTTCGGTGATCGCCATGGCGCCGCCGGTGCATTCGGTGACGTTCTGGCCCGTCATTTCAAAATGCACGCCACCGGCATGGGTTCCTTCTGCGCGGTGCACGGCGAAGAAGTTCTGAAGCTCTTTCACGATGCGCTCAAACGGCCGCGTCTTGAAGCCATTGCCCGCCTTTATCGTGTTGCCGTGCATGGGATCGCACGACCAGATCACCTTGCGACCCTCACGCTCCACCGCGCGGATGAGGCGCGGCAGATGTTCGCCCACCGCATCGGCGCCAAAGCGCGCGATCAGCGTCAGGCGGCCGGGCACATTGGCGGGATTGAGGGCATCAATCAGGCGCAGGAGATCATCGGATTTGATCGAGGGGCCGCACTTCATCCCGAGCGGATTACCGACGCCACGGCAGAACTCGACATGCGCACCATCGAGCTGGCGTGTGCGATCACCGATCCAGAGCATGTGGGCCGAGGTGTCGTACCAGTCGCCGGTTGTTGAATCGACGCGGGTGAGTGCCTGCTCAAAGCCGAGCAGCAGCGCCTCATGGCTGGTGTAAACATCGGTCGCGCGCAGCTGCGGTGTTGACTCCGGCGTGATGCCACACGCCTCCATGAAGGACAGCGTTTCGGAAATGCGGTCAGCCAGAGCGCGATAGCGGTCGCCTGCGGGCGAGCCGGAAATGAATCCCAGCGTCCAGCGATGGACATTGTGGAGGTCCGCATAGCCGCCCGTCGCAAAGGCGCGCAGCAGGTTCACGGTCGCAGCCGCCTGCGTATAGGCATGCACCATGCGCTCCGGGTCTGGCGTGCGCGAGGCGGCGTCAAAATTCATGCCGTTGATGATGTCGCCGCGATAGGACGGAAGCTCGACTCCGTTCTGGATTTCGGTGCCGGATGAGCGCGGCTTGGCGAATTGCCCGCCAATGCGGCCCACTTTCACCACGGGACGCGCGGCGGCAAAAGTCAGCACCACCGCCATCTGCAACAGCACGCGGAACGTGTCGCGGATATTGTCGGCGTGAAATTCGGCAAAGCTCTCGGCGCAGTCGCCACCCTGAAGCAGGAAGGCATTGCCCTCGGCCACTTCGCCCAAAGCGCGGGTCAGGTTGCGCGCCTCGCCCGCGAAGACGAGCGGCGGATATTTGCGCAGGCGTGTCTCCACGTCGGCGAGCCGGTCGCGGTCGGGATAGACCGGCGCCTGCTCCACCTTCTTCGTCCGCCAGGAGGTGGGAGACCAATTCGCACTCATCGCCAAAATCCTCACGCCATATTGCAGCGCAAAAGATACAGGGCGGACAAGGCGCTGGCTAGTTATCAACAGGCGTTCCGTTAACGCGCCTTACGTCACGGGCTGGCGCATCAGCACCAGTTCCTCGGCGGCGGAGGGATGGAGTGCGATGGTGGCGTCAAAGTCGCGTTTGGTCGCGCCCATTTTCACTGCAATTCCAACGGCCTGAATGATCTCTGCCGCATCGGGGCCAACAATGTGGCAGCCCAGAACGCGGTCCGTGTGGGCATCGACGACGAGCTTAAGGAGCATCTTCGTCTCCTTCGTGCCCAGCGTGTATTTCATCGGCCTGAATTGTGATTTGTAGATGTGAACCGCACCGACTGAATGGCGCGCAGCCTCCTCCGTCAACCCAACAGTTCCGACTTCGGGCGTCGTGAAGACCGCCGTCGGGATCGTGGTGTGATCGACAGCCAGCGGGTTGTTGTTGAAGACCGTCTCGGCGAAATAGTGACCCTCGCGGATCGCAACCGGCGTGAGATTGACGCGGTTGGTGACATCGCCCACCGCATAGATGCTCGGCACGCTGGAGCGCGAGTGCGCGTCCACGATCACCGCGCCCTTCCCATCCAGCGCAACGCCCGCATTTTCCAACCCAAGACCCAGCGTGTTCGGCCAGCGGCCGGTTGCCAGCATCAGCTGATCGCATTCGATGAGTTTGCCGGTCGAAAGGCCCGCCTCCAGCACCGCGCCGTCGCGGCGCAGACCGACAAGGTTTGCGTCCATCGCAAATTTGATGCCGGCTTTCGCCAGCTCGGCATGCAGATGGTGGCGCACTTCGCGATCAAAGCCGCGCAGGATTTCCGGCGCGTAGTGAACGATGGTGACTTCCGAGCCAAGGCTGTTGAGAAGCGACGCAAATTCCAGCGCGATATAGCCTGCACCAACAATCACGATGCGTTCTGGCCGCTGGCGCAGATGAAAAATCTCGTTTGAGGTGATGGCGTGTTCAATGCCCGGCACACCCTCGGGCACATGCGGGGCAGCGCCCGTGGCAATCAGGATGTGTTTGGCCGTCACCGTGCG
>DEIC01000098.1 GCA_002352285.1 Alphaproteobacteria bacterium UBA2784
GGTTTGGCCATGACGCCGAAGGCGGGCATTGTCGAACTGCTGCTTGGCGAAGCAGGCGAGGCGGATGCGGTGATGCAGGATCCGCTGACCCCGATGCGCGTTATCGGCGTTGTCGCCAAAACAAAGAACACGTCTGACATTCTCGCCTCCAAGCAGTTCGAGAATTTCATTTTCCAGGCGCGCCGCGAATATGACCTGGTCATTCTCGATACCGCGCCGGTTCTGCCGGTCGTCGATACCCGCGTGCTTGCCAAGATCGTGGATCGCGTCGTCTATCTGGTTCAGTGGGACCGCGCGCCCCGCGATGCCGTGGCGAGCGGCGCGCGCATGATTTCAGATGTGAACCCGTCAGTGCTTTCCATCGTCTTCTCGCGGATGGACCTCGCCCGTCAGGCCCAGTACGGCTATGGCGACGCCTATTACTATTACTCGCGCTACAACAAGTACTACGCGAACTGAGGGATTGGCCGCTGATGGCATCATGGCCGCGCCAGCTCCTGATTGTGGCCGCCGCGGCACTGCTCTCGCTTGGCGTATCGCTGGCCGGGTTGATTGCTTCATCCATGGCGCCTGCCGTTCCCGGCCTTGTCCGTGCGGCTCAATCGGGCGCGGCAGCCCGGGCCCAGCTCGCTGACGCTGCTGACGATCTTGATCTCGCCGCCTCCATCGCCATCGATGGCGCACGCTGGCGCGCCGACGCCGCTGCCATCGCAGCCGCTCTTGCCGAGACGGGGCCGGAAGACGCGCGCGCCGCATCCCTCACGCACGCCATCGCGCTGTTGGAGGAAAGTCTGGCCGCGTCACCGGTACAGCCGGTGCAATGGGCGCGTCTGGCGCTTTTCCGCTTTGCCCGTGACGGGGCGACACTGGACAGTGAAGGCCGCACTCTTGCGGCACTGTCACTTTCATTCCTGCTTGGCCCACATGAGATGGACGCCTGGATGCCCCGCCTGCGCGTGGCGCTGACCGCGTGGGACGCAATGCCGGACGAGGTTCGCCGCGCTGCAGGCCTGCAGGTCAGGGCGGCGCTTCGCTGGTACAAGCATGAGCCGCTCGCGGCCTTCTGGCGCACCGCATCACCGGCCATCAAGCAGCATATGATCGGCCTCATCAATCAGCGGCCGGGCGAGGCGATCCTGTTCTGGGCAGAGCTGGCCAAAGAACGCTGAATTCAGGTGGCCTCGCGCGGCATCAGGAAGGGCGACAGCGCCGTACCTGCGATGAAAGCAAGCGTCGCATTGATCGCCGGAATTTGCAGGCTGAAATCAATCACGCTGTGCAGCGCAACCAGCGCAATCGATGCAGCGGCGGCAGCCAGCAGATCGTGGCCATGGCGCTGCCGGAACATCAGTCGCGCCAGCAAAAGCACGACGAGACCGATGGCACTGAAGAACACGAGCGACATGGGAATGCCCATCTCCATCGCATTCTCGAGAAAGGTGTTGTGCGCCTTGTCATAAGCGTGGGCGGGGTTGAGGCTGTCCGTGCGGTAGAGCGTGAAGGCCTGCGGAAATGTTCCAAAGCCGGAACCCAGCAGCGGCGCATCTTCAATCGCCGAGAGCACAATCGCGGTGGAGGCCTCCCGCGCATTGTCGTCAAAGCCCTTTTCCTCAAAGCGCAGAAGGAGCGGGCGGCCAAAGGCAAGCACGATGCCCGCCAATATCACCCCGGCAAAGGCGAGCGTGAAAACGGCGCTGAACCGCCCGCGCCGCCGCGTCGCAGCAACCCAAAGGACGATCATCGCAGCAATGCCGGCCAGTGCGGCAACGGCGCCGCCGCGCGATCCCGTCATCATCAGGGCGGCAAGAATTGTCAGCGCGCAGAAAATCCAGGGGAGCGCCGCACCGAACAGCAGTGAAAAAAGCCCCTCCAGGCGCCGGCTGCGCGGCACATTGGAGCGGCGCGCCTGGCGCACCAGCATTGCCCCCAGCACCGAAAGCGCACATACAGCGCCAATTCCCGCATAAGCCGCAAACGAATTGCGGTTGATGAACGTCGCAGTGACATAGCCCTCATAGGCATCCTTTTCAGCCCACGCGACCATGTTGAGCCCGGCAAGTTCTACGGCAATGCCATAGGCGGCATAGAGCACGCCGGCGATCGCCATCACGCGAAACGCAAACCGCGCGCGTTCCGGCGTGCCACAGGTGAAAAGCGCCGCCAGAAAGATCGCTGCATAGGAAAATATTCTGACCACAGCCTCTACTGTCGCGCCGGGCGCAATGGAGATGGATCCCCAGCCGGATTTGCCCGTCGCCTGTTCCATCTCCTGCCAGACGGGATGCGCCATGCCTTCGGGCATGCCGGGAAGCGCCTGAAAAAATGCAAACGCCATCGCAACCGCAAAGAGGATCAGCGGCCAGCGCAGGTCGCGCAGGGCGGCGCCGGCAGCCATGCGCTGGCCCGGCGCCATGCGCACGACGGCGGTCAGCAGGAGGCCAAGTCCGAGCGCAGACAATAACGCGGACCAGAAGGGCGTATTGGCGCCAAAGGGCAGAGGTGACAGCGCGACAAGGCTGAGCAGCGCGGCAAACACAAACCTGTCGCCGGGGGATGAGGAGACCGTGCTGACCGGCATCACACTCACGCGCGCAACCTCGCCATATGGCGCGGCGTCAGGCGATGCGCAGGTATGCGCGCCTGTTCTGCAACACATCCAAGACTGCCCAGCATCAGGAAGATCATCAGATAATTGGCGCCGAAGAAGTGCACGGTATAACCGACGAGCAGCAATGTCAGGCAGAAGATGAAGGAACCCGCCGCCACCGCCCGCAAGAGAGGCGGCGTATCCCTGGCGTCAGAAAGGATGGCAAACCGGACAGTCATCCACGCTATTGCGGCGACCAGCGCGGCAACGGCCGGATAGCCGAAGCGCAGCGAGCACCAGAGCCAGAAATTGTCGATGGTCGTAAAGGGAATCCAGCGCGCCCGCCCCCAATCCTGATAGGGAAGGCCGAACAGCGGCTGATCCTCCATCTGGCGAAGCGCCCAGTCATTCACGAAAATGCGCACCCATCCGCTGTGCGGATCAAAGGTGAGCAGCTCGATGAGGATCGTCATCGTGCGCCCGCCTGTCAGCAATTCGGCCGACACGAAACTGATCCCCGCAAATACGATCAGCGAGAACAGTTGCACCCGTACGCCCAATTGCTGCATCGCCCAGCCCCAGCCCACAAAGAAAGCCTGCAGGGAAAGGGTAAGGATCGGGCCGGATGAAAGCGAGAAAAAGGTGGCAAGGCCGATCACAACGGCCTTGAGCGCGCGGCGGAAGACGTCGCGCTCCAGATACCAGACAAGGCCGAACAGGCACGACGCGAACGCGCCATACATGATCGCATGCTCGAACACGGTCAGGGCGCGTACGAGACCGAGCCGGAAATCGGAATTAAACCTGACGGCGGCCCCTGTGATCTCCTTCAGCATCGGGTGGATGATGAGGCCGCCACCCATCGACTCTGCCGCCGCCACAACGAGCAAGGCGGCAACAATCAGAAACCACCCCTTTGCCAGCTTGACGACATCTGACGCGGAGCGGATGCACAGGCGGCCAAGAAGATAGGGGATGAGCGTTTCAAGAGCGGTAATTCCGCCGGACTCCACCACATAGGCCGTGTCGTATTTGACGACGAATGAAAGCACCATCCATCCGATAAAAAGGAAAAACAGGATGTCCGGACCGGTCAGGCGCGGCATCAGCTCCCGCGTCGCCTGCCACAACACGAAGGGCGCGATCAGGATCAGCCAGATGCGGTGCGGCATCAGAAGGACTGACCCGACCTCAAACCCGAATTCGCGCGGAACAAGAAGAAGCGCAACAGTGATCGTAAAGAGCAGGGGCAGGCTCGCGCTGGCGCGCGCCTGCGTTGGCGCATATGCCGGCGCCAGCGCCATCAGCGCTGCTCCAGACAGGTCATCAGATAGCGGCCATAGCCGCTCGCCATCAATGGCTGGGCGAGTGCGCTAAGCTGCGCGTCGTCGATAAAGCCCATGTGCCAGGCAATCTCCTCGATACAGGCGATCTTGAGGCCCTGGCGCGCCTCGACTGTGCGCACAAATTCGGATGCTTCGAGAAGCGAGTCATGGGTGCCGGTATCGAACCATGCAAAGCCGCGCCCCATACGCTCCACCTGCAATTGACCGCGCTCCAGATAGACGCGGTTCAGATCGGTGATCTCCAGTTCGTTACGCGCCGACGGCTTGAGGGCCGCCGCAAGGGCCGGGGCCTCAGCATCATAAAAATAGAGACCGGTAACGGCGAAGGGTGATTTCGGCGCAGGCGGCTTTTCCTCGATACTGGTGGCGCGCCCGGCCGCGTCGAAAGCGACAACGCCGTAACGCTGCGGATCACGCACCTGATAGGCAAAGACGCTGGCGCCGCTGGTGCGCATCGCCGCCTGCCGCACCATGGCGGAAAGCCCCTGGCCGTAAAAGATATTGTCGCCCAGCACCAGCGCCACAGGCCCGCCCGCCGCGAAGTCGCGCCCGATAATCAGGGCCTCTGCAATGCCACGCGGCGCGGACTGTTCGGCATAGGATATTGAAAGGCCCAGCTGGCGTCCGTCACCGAACAGACGCCGGAATCCCGGCAGGTCAGATGGCGTTGAGATGATCAGAATATCCTTGACCCCGGCCAGCATCAGCACCGACAGCGGATAGTAGACCATCGGCTTGTCATAGACGGGCAGGAGCTGCTTCGACACAGCACGCGTGATGGGATGAAGCCGCGTGCCCGCGCCACCCGCAAGAATGATGCCCTTCATTTGCCGATCTGCCTTGCCCGTTCCGCCGTATGCCGCCCGGTTGTCTGCCAGGCAACGCGCGCCTGCGCAAAGGCGCCCCCGGCCACATGGCCGCGCATGATGTATTGCTCAACCATGCGGTGGCGCAACAGGCCAAACGACGCCAGATTGATCAGCTGGTTGCGGCGGCGTTGCAAGCCGTTGACAACGCCTGCATCGACGACAAGCCCCGCGTCATTCATCAACGCCAGCGCCGTATCCTCGACGAAAAAGCGCAAATGGGTCCGGTCGAGTATCCCTGCATCCTGATAGGCAAAGCGGCGGCGCATCAGAAGCGGCATCACCACGGAATAATGCGCGACATTGGGCAGCGACACGATCACGCTGCCACCCGGGGCGAGCTGGGCAACAAGCTGGCGCAGCATGCTCAGCGGATCGGCGAGATGCTCCAGAACGTCAAGCGCAAGAATGAGGTCGAATTGTCCGAGATTGGCGGGCAGCCGGTCATGCGGTTCAATGAAAATGGCGCGGTCCGCATTGCGTTGCAGACGTTCCTGCAGTGCCCGATTGGCATCGATGCCAACCATCTCCGCCGCAGGATAAATCTGCCTCAGCCAGTTGAGCGTCTCCCCGGCGCCGCAGCCAAAGTCGAGGGCGCGCCCACCGCCACTGCCAAGCCTTGGTGGCAGAAGCGGTGCAATCTCGGATCGCACAAGGCCGTAATAGTCCGTCATTCATCGCCGGGAGGATCAAGCCGCAAACCCTACATATACCGGTGAGACGCTTGCAGCGGAATGGAGGGATGATCACAATCGCCGAAAGTTCAATGCGTTAACGAGGCACTTATGACGGGCGAGTTGGGAGCCAGGAACGGGAGGAAGCGGGGTTCACGGCCTCCCGGCTGGATGAGACAGCCCGAGATTTGGGCCTTCGCCGTGCTGGGCTTGGGTTTGGCTGCGATTCTGCTGGGCTGGACCTATACCCACCACATTCTGGCTTTGGCCGGGGCGGCCGTGCTGGTTTTCAGCGTGCCGGTGTGGATCCTGGCGGGCTGGCGCGCGGGGCTCGCCTGGGCTGTGGCAGGGGTGGCCGCGTTTGCCCATGTCGCTCCCCAGTTCCTGCCCCGATTCGCGGGGCCAGCATCCGGCTGCACGCTGCGCCTTCTCACTTACAACACGCTGAGCCGCACAGAGAACGATGGCGAGACGGCCGCACTTGTTGCCGGGATTGCCCCTGACCTGATCTTTCTGCAGGAGACCGGCAATACCCAAGCCACTGCGGCGGCCATTCTGGCACTGCCGGGATGGGAGGGGGCGAACGTGGTGCGGCGCGCCGACCGCTCGTCGCTTGTCATCAGCAGGTTTCCGCTTTGGATGCGCGAAGGTGAATGGGCCGATCAGCGTGTGGAGACCATGATCGAAGGCACTCCCGTTTCGCTCTGGAATGTGCACGGCCCCAAGGACTTCATGAGTCAGGAGAATTACGACATCTATCACGCCAAACTCTTTGCAGAAATTGCCCAGACCCGGAACGCACGGATCGTGGCGGGTGATTTCAACGCCACTGACCTCACGCCCGAGATGCGCAAATTGCTGAGCGTGATGGATGATGCGTTTCAGACAGCAGGCTGGGGCTTTGGCTTCACGTTCCCGGGGCCTGCGCGCGCCATGGGGCGCATTGCGCCATTCCTGCGGATCGACCGGGTGCTTTACTCGGCTGATTTCGATGTCGCCGCGATTGAGCGGCTGCCGGACTCACATGGCTCCGACCATTACCCCGTCGTCGCCGACATGATCCTGATCGGCAAGGGCGAGGCGGGCGCAGCCTGCAAACCCTAACTGCGCTGCGCAGTATGCTTGCTGATCGCATTGGCGATCCGCCCGGCCGCCTTGCCATCGCCAAACGGGCTGACAGACTTCACCATGCTGGCATGGAACGCGGCATCGTCGAGAAGCCGTGTCGCCAGCGCCTCAAGCCGCGAAGGATCGGTTCCCGCCAGAACGGCCACACCGGCTTCCACCGCTTCTGGCCGTTCGGTCGTATCGCGCATCACGATCACCGGCTTGCCAAGGGCAGGCGCCTCCTCCTGCACGCCGCCGGAATCAGAGAGAATGAAATGCGCGCGATCCATCAGATACACGAAGCCGCGATAATCCTGCGGCGCAATCAGATGGATGTTGGATGCCCCCTTGATGCGCGCATCCATCACGGCGCGGACCTTCGGATTGGGGTGCACCGGAAAGATGATCTCGACATCGCCACGCGCAGCGATGCGCGAGAGGGTGTCAGCAATCCGCTCCATGCCGCCATCATGATTTTCGCGCCGGTGCGCCGTCACAAGCACAACGCGCCGGCCTGATTGGGGATGGGGCAGAATTGCGTTAAGCGGCGCAAGGGCAGGCTCCTCGGGCCGGAGCGCATCACGCGTCAGCAACAGCGCATCAATGACCGTGTTGCCGGTCATGAATACGCGCGACGCAGGAACGCCCTCGGTAACAAGCGCCTGTGCCGAGCGTGGCGTAGGTGCGAAGTGAAGGTCGGTCACCAATGCTGCCACGCGCCGGTTGAACTCCTCCGGAAAGGGCGATCGCATATTGCCGGTGCGTAAGCCCGCCTCTACATGATCGACGGGAACATGACGATAGAAAGCTGCCATGGACGCAGCCATGGCCGTCGTCGTATCGCCCTGAACCATCACGCGGTCGGGCTTTACGCGATCCATGACCTCACCGAAGTGCACGATCACGCGGCCCGTCAGCTCGCCCAGGCTTTGCGCCTCCTGCATCAGGTCAAGATCAATATCGGCTGACAGCCCGAACACTTCCATCGCCTGATCCAGCAAATGGCGATGCTGGGCCGTGGCGCAAACGGTAACGCGAAAGCGCGGGTCTGCGCGCAATGCACGGATCACGGGCCAGAGCTTGATGACCTCGGGCCGCGTGCCCATGGCAATGAGAATATGAAGCGGCGGCTTCATCTTCATGGCCACTTCCCGCTTGCCAATTGCACGAAGTCTGGCGACCTTCCCGCCATGACCGTTCTCCCCCGCAGATCCCCGGCTGGTTCATTGCCTGTTCGCCTGCCTTTCTGCAATGGGGCAGGTGGCGGCTTGGTTGACGGGGGCGGAGTGTGAGGGTTTCCGTCATCATTCCCCACTGGAACGACCTTGAAAATTTGAGGCGTTGCCTCGCGCATCTGCGGGGCCAAACCCTGCCGCGCGACGATTTTGAGATCGTGGTTGCCGACAACAACTCCGCTGCGGGCATTGCCGCCGTGCGCGAAATGTGCGGCGCGGATGTCGTGCTGGTGGAGGCGAGGGAGCAGGGGGCAGGCCCCGCGCGCAACGCCGCGATTGCTGCCTCACGCGGCGAAATTCTGGCGCTGATCGATTCTGACTGCTTTGCCGATCCTGACTGGCTGGAAAAAGGCATCGCTGGCCTTGCCGCGTTCGATTTCATCGGCGGTCATGTGCGCGTGCATCCCGAAACTGCCGGTGCGCCTAATGCCATCGAAGCCTTCGAGGCGATCTTTGCATTCGATTTCCGCAACTATATCGAGCAGCAGGGCTTTACCGGCACCGGCAACATGTTTGTGAGCCGCCGCGTGTTTGAGGCGGTCGGCCCCTTCCGCAACGGTGTCTCGGAAGATGTGGAGTGGAGCCGCCGCGCCCGCGCCAGAGGTTTTCGCCTTGGCTATGTGCCGCAAGCGCGCGTCACCCATCCCGCGCGCCACGATTGGCAGGCGTTGCGCACAAAATGGGAAAAGGCGACACGCGAAGCCTGGGGGCTGGTGCGCGGCAATGGCGCGGCGGAATGGCGCTGGTTGTTGAAGGCAAGCGTGATGCCGCTTTCCGCCTTTGCCCATATTCCAAAGGTGCTGATGCGCAAGGCAGAGTTGCGCTTTTCTGACCGTCTGAAGGCGATTGGCGTGCTGATCCGCCTGCGCGCATGGCGTGGCGGCGAGATGTTCCGGCTCTGGGCAAAGGGCGCTGGCACATGAATGCACCGGTCGATGTGATTATCGTTGCCTATCGCAATCCCGACGACGTGATGGCCTGCCTTGCCGCACTGTCGCGCCAGACCGCTTCAGGCTTTAGCGTGCATGTGTGTGAGAATGGCGCGGCAAAGGATTTTCTGGCGTTGCAAAGGGCAGCAGAGGTCGCCGGCTGGCAGGAGCAGAGCAAGGGCCTTGGTGCGGGAGCATTGCGCGAATTTGCGGTATTCACATCGGCGCTATCATCCTTCCCGCTCACGCTGCGCCATTCCGCTGCAAATCTTGGCTATGCGGGCGCCATCAATGCCATCATCAAATCATTGCCGCAGCATGAAAGCGACATCTGGATACTCAACCCCGATACCGAGCCGTCGCCCGGCGCGCTGGCCGCATTGCAGGCGCGCGCCCGCGCAGGCGGCTATGGCGTGACCGGCGGCCGCCTCATCATGCGCGAGACCGGGCGGGTGCAGCTGGATGGCGGACGCTGGCGCAAATGGATCGCACGCGGCTTCAACCTCAATTTCAATGCGCCCGCAGACTCTGCCGCCGATCAAGCTGCGGTTGAACAGGCGATGGATTACGTATCCGGCGCCTGCATGTATGTCACGCGCGCGTTCATCAACGACATCGGATTGATGGATGACCGCTTCTTCCTCTATGCGGAAGAAGTCGATTGGTGCCTGCGCCGCAAACACTTCAGACTGGGCTTCGCGCCAGAAGCCGTCATCCTTCACGGTCACGGAACGACGACGGGCGCATCCGGCACGCTGGCAGAACGCTCGGCGCTGTTTGTCTATCTTGAGCACCGCAACAAGCATCTGCTTACGCGCCGCCACTTTCCTTTGGCCTGGCCGCTGATTGCGCTTATCACGCTGGCGTTGACGGGCGAGTATCTGGTCAAGGGCGCGCCGCGCAATTTTCTGGTGGCGCTGGGCGGCTGGTGGCATGGCGTGTTGGGCCGTTCCGGCCGGCCTGGGCACATTCCCTTTGGCGGACCTAACCGCGGATGGCCATCAGCGACTTCGTAAGAAGAAAGGCGCGTTCCCGCTCAATGCGCGCATCAGGAAACAAGGCGCGAAGCTGGCGTGCATCGGGCAGCACGGCGCTCTCAACAAGCTCCATGGCCTCATCCACATTTTCCGCCTTCTTCCAGAAGCCGTTGTCGCGTGCCATCAGAATGCGGATGCGCCAGCTGACCGGCATCCAGTGAAAGAATGGCACGCGGTTATGCGGTTCCAGTGGAAACCAGAAATAGGGCACCTGCACGAAATAGCGGGGTGCCAGCCGCCGCACTTCGCTTGCCATCGCGCGCATGTCATTCCAGACGCCGACATGCTCAATCACTGAGTTGGAGTGCACGATGTCAAAGCTGTTGTCGGCAAATTGCGGCATGGCGCGCGCATCACCGGCAATGGAGGTGATGCGCGGATCGGGCGAATGCGTGGCCACGGGGTTCACCATCGTGACGCTGACGGGCAGCTGTTCCCACATGTCGCGGAACGCATGCCAGTATTCATAGGTGCCGCCCGCATCCAGAATGCGGCATTCGGACTTTTCGGCAAGTGTCCGGCTCACCAGCGCCATGAAGCGTGCAAGACGTTTGCGCCTGAACTTGTTGCCGGAGGAACCGGGCCGCGTGTCGATGATGGTTGCGGGAAGTGCCATGACACCCACTATCGCAAGGGACGAAGGGGCCGCACAAGCACATCCATCACCGGCTCCAGCGCCTCGCGCCAGTCGGGCAAGGTAATGCCGAAAGTTTGAGAGAGCTTTGTGCAATCGAGCCGCGAGTTTGCCGGTCTGCGCGCCGCAGTGGGATATTCCGCCGTGCTGATCGGCGTGACATCGGCTGTGGGTCCGCCGCGCGCCGCTGATGCCGCAAAGATCGTGCGCGCAAAGCCGCACCAGCTTGTCTCCCCCCCGCAGGTCAGGTGAAAAACGCCGCGCCCGGGCAGGGTGCGCCCCTTCATCTGGCGAAACAGGGACAGAATGGCATCCGCAATCGCCCCGGCGCTGGTGGGGGCGCCGATCTGGTCATCGACCACGCGCACGGTTCTGCCTTCGCCCGCAAGGCGCAGCATCGTGCGCACGAAATTGGCGCCATGCGCCGCATAGACCCAGGACGTGCGCAGCACGATGGCGTCCTGATGCGCCGCCGTCACGGCTAACTCACCCGCGAGCTTTGACTGGCCATAGACGGATAGCGGATGTGGCGCATCATCCTCACGATAGGGCGCCGGCTTTGTTCCATCGAACACATAATCGGTGGAGAGATGAATGAAGGCGGCGCCGACCTTGCGCGCCGCCGCAGCGGAATCGCCTGCGCCAGTGGCGTTGAGCGCATGGGCGGCATCGGGTTCGCTCTCGGCGCGGTCAACCGCCGTATAGGCCGCAGCATTGACCACGACATCCGGGCGATGGGTGGCGATTGCCGCATCAATGGAGGCGGGCATTGTGAGGTCAAGGCTTGGCCGCCCGGCACAGACGACCTCGAACCCGTGCGCGCGCAACGCCGCCAGTGCCATCGCCACCTGTCCCGATGATCCCAGCACCAGCACGCGCATGCATCAGGCCTTTGCAGTCGCAGCCAAGCCCAGCCGCTCGCCGCCATAGACTCTGGTGCGCAGCGGCCCCCACCACGCCTCGTTCGCCAGATACCATTGCACGGTCTTTTCAAGGCCGCTGTCGAAGTTCTCGTTCGCGCGCCATCCCAGCTGTGCGCGGATGCGGCTGGCGTCGATGGCATAGCGGTGATCGTGGCCCGGCCGGTCAGCTACAAAATTGATCAGCCGCGCATGCGGCGCACCCGAGGGATGCAGCCGGTCCATCAGCGCGCAGATGGCGTTGACGACCTGAAGATTGGTGCGCTCATTGCCGCCGCCCACATTATAGGTCTCGCCCGGCACGCCGCGCGTCAGTGCCAGCCACAGCGCCTCGACATGATCGTCAACATAGAGCCAGTCGCGCACATTCTGCCCGCTGCCATAGACCGGCAGTGGTTTGCCCGCGCGCGCATTCAGGATCATCAGCGGGATGAGTTTCTCCGGGAACTGATAGGGCCCGAAATTGTTGGAGCAATTGGTGATGATACAGGGCAACCCATAAGTGCGCTGCCATGCACGCACCAGATGATCGCTGGCCGCCTTGGTGGCCGAATAGGGCGAACTGGGATCATAGCGCGTATCTTCGGTAAAAAGTCCCGTATCGCCCAGCGACCCGAAGACCTCATCGGTTGACACGTGCACGAAGCGGAATGCGTTGCGCCTCACCTCTGGCTGCTGCTGCCACCACGCGCGCGCCGCCTCCAGCAGCGTGAACGTGCCCACCACATTCGTATCAAGAAACGCGCGCGAGCCGGTGATCGACCGGTCCACATGGCTTTCGGCGGCCAGATGCAACACGCCATCCGGCGCATGATCGGCAAAAAGCGCATCCATCGCTGCGCGGTCGCAGATGTCGGCCTTCACAAAGGCGTATGCATTGCCCGATTGAATCGTGTCGAGCGAATGGAGATTGGCGGCATAGGTGAGCTTGTCCACATTGATGATGCGCGCCCGCCCGCTTGCAGCGAGATTGCGGCACACTGCCGATCCGATGAACCCCGCGCCGCCCGTGACCAGAATGGTTTTCATTGCCAACGCCAATCCGTCAGAAGAGGTCGCCAGGGGAAAGAGCTGAAAACACGGGCCACGCCTGATCCCGCGCATTTACTTGCGCGGAGAGCCCGCCCAGCTGCCAGTCAATGCCAAGAGCCGGATCATCAAAGCGAAGGCCGCGCTCGCTGGCCGGATGATATTCAGCCGTCACCTTGTAGTGAACTTCGCAATTGGCGGTCAGCGTTGCATAGCCATGGGCAAAGCCTGCCGGAACGAACAGCTGGGCCGTGTCATCTTCTGATAAAATGAAAGTTTGGTGACGGCCAAACGTGGTTGATGCGCGGCGCAGATCGACGATGGCGTCAAGAATTCGCCCCCGCACACAGCGTACCAGCTTTCCTTGCGCATGCGGTGGCACCTGCCAGTGCAGGCCGCGCACGGTTCCGGCTTCGGCGGAACAGGCGGCATTGTCCTGCACAAAGCGCGCGCCATTCAGGTGCGGGGCAAAGGCAGACTCCTTGTAAGTCTCCATGAACCAGCCACGCGCATCGCCGTGCCGCTTGGGCCGGATCAGCAATGCGCCCGCAAGGCCGGAACGTTCGATGTCGATCATGTCCGTCTCTATATCAGCCCCGGCCCGCGTGCAGGAAATGGCGAATGCCACGCCCAATGCAGATTTCATGCCCGAAATTAACGAATTCACGTTTAACCGCAAATGCTTGCCCTTGAGCTTGGCACTTTCGGCATGGCACTAAGGGAGTAGCGGGGCAGGCGGGATTCCTTTGGGGAATGCCGCCGGTGCTGAAGGCGGCCATGCGGATCAAGTCGCGCAATATCGGGGAAATAGCGTTCGTGGCGGATATCGCCATGATCATTGCGCTTGCCATCGGGCTTCATGCCGCGTGGGAGGCCATCGCCCGCGAAGGCGGCGCCGACATCAACCAGTACGGCGCTGTTGGTCTTGTGGTGGCCCTGCTGTTCGGCCTGATGATGCGCGCAAGCCGCGCCTATGAGCCCGACGCGCTGGCAAGCCTCGCCAACCAGACAACGCTGATTGCCCGCAATTTCGGGCTGCTGCTCCTGATTGTCCTTCTGGCAGCCGCCTTGAGCAAGACCTCGGCAGAGTATTCGCGCGCCTGGTTCATCCTTTTTGCGGTGCTGGGTCCGGCTGTGCTGATGCTCGTGCGCCTCATCTTCTCGATGATGATGAACCGCATTGCCGCCACCGACGTGATGAAGCGTCAGGTTGTCGTCATCGGTTCCGGCGCCATGCTGACCCAGTGCCTGGCAGGGCTGGAGGGCCGGAGCGACGAACTTCACGTCGCTGGCGTTTTTGGCCGCAGGAATGGCAATGGTGACCCTGATCATCTCCAGCCGATGGAAAGCCTCGATGAGTATGTGCGCGCCAATGACATTGACGAGCTGATCATTGCGGTTGACCCCGCCAATCGAGACGAGGCGAAAGGATTTCTGAGCGCCGCATCAAACTTTCCGCTGGACGTAAAGTTTGCAACCCCGTCGCCCTTTGATGGCGTCGTCGTGCGGGGGTTCGACAATCTGGGTCACGTCGTTCTTCTTGAGGCGCTGAATCGTCCCTTGAGCGGCTATTCGCGCCTTATCAAAAACCTGGAGGACCGCATCCTTGGCGCGCTTCTGCTGATTGCCGTCTTGCCGCTTTTTGCCGTGATTGCCCTTCTCATCAAGCTGGAATCGCGTGGGCCGGTGTTCTTCCGCCAGCGCCGCAACGGCTTCAACAATGATGTCATTCGTGTCTTCAAGTTCCGCTCCATGCGTGTGGTCGAAGATGGCGCCGTGATCACGCAGGCCACACGCGGCGATCCGCGCGTCACGCGCATGGGAAAATTCCTGCGTCGCACCTCCATTGACGAATTGCCGCAGCTCATCAACGTGGTCATGGGCGAAATGTCGATTGTCGGGCCCCGCCCGCATGCCGTGGCGCACAATGAAAAATTTGCGGGCGACATCGACCAGTATCTGCGCCGCCATCACGTAAAGCCGGGCATTACTGGCTGGGCGCAAATTCATGGCCTTCGCGGCGAAACCGATACGATCGAGAAGATGGCGCGACGCGTGGAATATGATCTCTGGTATATCGACAACTGGTCGCTCTGGCTCGACATCCGGATCATTCTGGCGACACCCTTCGTCGTTCTCTTGGGCCGCAACGCGTATTGAGGGCAAGGCATCATGGCGCATGATCTGACCCGCACGCTCTTTGCCCGCGCGCTGGGCGAGCACGCAGCAGTGCTGGCAAAAGTTGAAGCGGCATGCGCCATACCGCTTGCGGCGCTCGCCGCGGCCTGCATTGCCTCGGTGAAGGCGGGTGGAAAAATTCTGTTCTTTGGCAATGGCGGCAGCGCGGGCGACGCGCAGCATCTGGCAACCGAGCTCGTCGTGCGCTTTTCGCGCAACCGCAAGGCGATTGCCGCCATTGCGCTTACAACTGACACCTCGCTTTTGACAGCGGCAGGCAACGACCTTGGCTTTGAAACGATCTTCGCCCGCCAGATCGAGGCGCTGGGGCGGCCGGGCGATGTCGCCATCGGCATTTCGACTTCAGGCAAAAGCCCCAATGTCATTGCTGCCTTGAACGAGGCCGGCCGGGGCAAGCTTGTCACTGCAGCATTCACGGGAGAGGCGGGCCTTGCCGGACACGCGGACCACATCGTGTCCGTCCCCAGCCGCACCACCGCGCGCATCCAGGAGATGCACATATTGATCGGACAGGTGCTCTGCGCAGCATTGGAGCAGGGGCTGGGCCTCGTGCCTGTTGAATCAGAGGGTTAACGGCGCGGGCGCGCCCTCCAGCCGCGATCACATTTCCGCTAGTATGGGTGGAGGCGAGGCGCTATAGCGCCGCCTTTGCCGCAGGGCAGTGTGGTGAACGGAGTTGATTCATGTCGCAGATCAGGCCGGTTCTGTTGTCGGGTGGTTCGGGCACGCGCCTTTGGCCCCTCTCGCGCGCACTCTTCCCCAAGCAGTTGCAGGCGCTGTTGCCCGGCACGCCGTGGTCGCTGTTGCAGGAGACTGGCCGCCGCGTTTCTGATCGCACCCGCTTTGGCAAGGCGATCATCGTCTCGAATGACGAGCATCGCTTTGCCGTTGCCGCCCAGCTGGAAGAGGCAGGACTTGCCTTTGACGCACCAATCCTGGAGCCGGTTGGCCGCAACACGGCGCCCGCGATTACGGTTGCCGCCCTGGTCGCGCGCGAGAATGGCGAAGATCCGCTGCTGCTCGTTCTGCCGTCAGATCACCACGTCGGAAATGTCGGCGCATTCCATGAAGCCATTCGCCGCGGCAAGCACGCGGCCGAGGCAGGCGAACTTGTGATGTTTGGCATGCAGCCCACGCATCCCGAAACCGGCTATGGCTATATCAAGGCGGGCGATGCCCTGACGGAGCATTTCGGCGTGCATCGCGTGGCGCGCTTTGTCGAGAAGCCCAATCTTGAAAAGGCGGAAAGCCTGTTGGCCGAAGGCGGCCATTACTGGAACAGCGGCATTTTCCTTTTCAAGGCAAGCGTCCTTCTGGGCGAGATGGAGCGGCTTCAACCCGCGATGCTGGCCGCCTGCAAACAGTCACTGGCGCGCGCCCAGGTCTCGCCTGACTTCATCAGGCTTGACGCCGCATCGTTCCGCGATTGCCCGTCAGACTCCATCGACTATGCGGTGCTTGAAAAGACGTCGCATGCGACTGTGGTTCCTGCAGAGTTCGCCTGGAGCGATATCGGGTCGTGGGCCGCACTCTGGGCGCTCTCCGACAAGGACGAGCACGGCAACGTCTCGATTGGCGATGTCATGACAGACGATACGCAGGGTTGCTTCATCCGCAGTGAGGACCGCCTCGTGACGACGTTGGGCGTGCGCGATCTGGTGATCGTTGAAACCGGCGACGCGGTCCTGGTTGCGGGCAAGGACAAGGTTCAGGACATCAAGAAGATCGTGGAAACGCTCAAGGCCGGCCGCCGCCGGGAACATTTGAGCCATCTGCGCACGGACCGGCCCTGGGGCTCGTTTGTCACCATCGAAAGCGGCCCGGGCTATCTCGTGAAGCGCCTGACCGTAAAGCCGGGCGCCGCCCTTTCCCTCCAGATGCACCACCACCGGGCCGAGCACTGGGTCGTGGCCGAGGGAACGGCAGAAGTGACCGTGGACGGGCAAGTCACGACCCTGAGGGAGCACCAGTCAGTCGACATCCCGCGGGGCGCCAAGCACCGCCTGCGCAACCCTGGCAAGGCCATGCTGCAGGTGATTGAGGTGCAGACCGGCCCCTTCCTGTCGGAAGACGACATTGTGCGCTTTGAAGACGCCTATCGCCGCCCGGTCGAAAGCAGCCAGTAATCACGAACTTTGATGTTAATCATCTTAATTGACATCAATCGACGATAGAATTATCAGGCAGGCCACGAAAGCGGGGTGAGGGTATCCGTCCTCACCATCGCCCAAGAAAACGGTTGGTTGCCGCCGCAAAGGGCATTATCTGCAACGCCTTCCGAAGCTGGCCTCAGGTTCGGCCAGAACGATTTGCGAGAGAGTTTCGAACGCCGCCATGGATCGCCTCGACCAGCTGGAAGCCCAGTCCATTTACATCCTGCGTGAAGCGTTCAACCGCATCGACAACATCGCGATGCTGTGGTCGCTGGGCAAGGACTCCAACGTGATGATCTGGCTTTCCAAGAAAGCCTTCCTGGGTCATGTGCCCTTTCCGGTTGCCCATCTCGATACAGGCCTTGAGTTCCCCGAGACCTACGCCTTCCGCGAACGCTATGCGAAGGAATGGAACCTCAAGCTGATCGCGGACAGCTGCCCCGGTCTTGAGACGATTGACGACACGCTGCCGCCCGCCTCGCGCATTGCGGCGCGCAAGACGGCGGGCCTGAAAGAGGCCATCGAGAAATACAAGTTCAACGGCATCATCGCCGGCATCCGCCGCGACGAGCAGTCGATGCGCGCCAAGGAGCGCGTCTTCAGCCCGCGCACGGCGGATGGTCAGTGGGACTTCCGCGACCAGCCACCGGAGTTCTGGGACCAGTTCAAGACCGATTACCCCGCAGGCGTGCATATCCGCATCCACCCGCTGCTGCATTGGACGGAGCTGGACATCTGGCGCTACATCAAGCGCGAGAACATGCCCATCGTGCCGCTCTACCTTGCAAAGAACGGCGAGCGTTTCCGTTCGCTGGGCGAAATCGGCATCACGTTTCCGATCAAGTCCAACGCGGCATCCATCGACGAGATCATCGCCGAGCTTGAAGTGACGCGCACCGAAGAGCGCGCAGGCCGCGCCATGGACCACGAAAGCGAGGACGCCTTCGAGCGCCTGCGCGCTGATGGCTATATGTGAGGCGGCCATGAACGACACCACCGCCACATCCGCTCCCGGCCAGATCGGCAAGCCGCCGCTGCGTGGCATGCGCGACCTGTTGCGCATCGTCATCGTCGGCCACGTCGATCACGGCAAGTCAACGCTGGTCGGACGCATCTTCTACGACACCGGCAGCCTGCCCGAAGGCAAGTACGAATCCATCAAGGCCATGTCGGAGCGGCGCGGCATGCCCTTCGAATGGGCGTTCCTGATGGACGCCATGCAGGCCGAGCGCGATCAGGGCATCACCATCGACACGTCGCAGATCTGGTTCAAGTCAGAGCGCCGTGACTATGTCATCATCGACGCACCGGGCCACAAGGAATTCCTGAAGAACATGATAACCGGCGCATCGCAGGCCGATGCCGCCGTGCTGGTGATTGATGCAGAAGAGGGCGTGAAGGAACAGTCGCGCCGCCATGGCTATCTGTTGCATCTGCTTGGCGTGCGTCAGGTGGCCGTCGTCGTCAACAAGATGGACCTTGTGGGCTGGAGCGAGAAGCGCTTCCGCGAAGTTGAGGCCGAATACCGCGCCTATCTCAAGGGCATCGGCGTTGAGCCTGCCCATGTGATCCCCGTTTCGGCGCGCGAGGGCGCCAATGTGGCGGCGCGCGCTGCCGAAATGCCCTGGTACAAAGGTCCGTCCATCGTTGAGGCGCTGGATGGATTTAATCCGGTGGCGCCGTCGAAGGATTTGCCGCTGCGCTTCGCCGTGCAGGATGTCTACAAGTTCGACGAGCGCCGGATCATTGCGGGTCGCATCGAGTCCGGCACGCTGAAAATTGGCGACAGGCTTGTCTTTTCGCCGTCCAACAAGATGGCGCGCGTCAATTCGATTGAGGTCTGGCCCGCAGATCGGGCCAAGCCATCAACGGCTGGCGCGGGCCAGTCGGTGGGCGTGACGCTGGACGAGCAGATTTTTGTTGAGCGCGGCGACATCGCGTCTCACGAGGCGGATGCGCCCATCGAAACCGATGTCTTCCGTGGCCGCATCTTCTGGCTGGGCAAGGAACCGCTGACCAAGGGCGCGCGCTACAAGCTCAAGCTCAATACGTTTGAAGCGCCCGTGCAGGTGCAGGCGATTGAGAAGGTGATCGACACCGGCGACCTTTCGGCCGCGACGCCCGACCGCGTGGAGCGCAATCAGGTTGCCGAAATTGTTTTCCGCGCGCGGCGCATCATTGCGCTGGATCCCTATAGCGACCTGCCGCGCACCGGCCGCTTCGTGCTGGTGGACAAGTTCGACATTGCAGGCGGCGGCATCATCTCGATGGAAGGCTATGCTGACCAGCGCAGCCTGATTACCGCGCGTTCCACCAACATCACCCGCGTCGAGCATGCCGTCTCGCGCGAGGAACGCTGGCGCCGCAACGGCCACAAGGGCGGCGTGATCTGGATGACCGGCCTTTCCGGCGCGGGCAAATCTACGCTGGCAGTCGCGCTGGAGAAGCGCCTGCATGACGAGGGTTTCCACGTTTACATTCTTGATGGCGACAATGTGCGCCATGGCCTTAACGCCAATCTCGGATTCTCGCCGGAAGACCGTTCGGAAAACATCCGCCGCGTCGGCGAAGTGGCGGCCCTGTTTGCCCGCGCGGGCGTGATTGCGATTTCGGCCTTCATCTCGCCCTATCGCTCAGACCGCGATCGTGCGCGCACGGCAGCTGGCGAAGACTTCCACGAGATCTACGTGAAGGCAGACCTTGCCACCTGCGAGACGCGTGACCCGAAGGGCCTTTATGCCAAGGCGCGCAAGGGCGAGATTGCCGACTTCACCGGGATTTCGGCCCCCTACGAGGAGCCGGAAACGCCCGAGCTGACGGTTGATACCGCCCAGCGCTCGGCGACGCAGTGCGTGGATGATCTTGTGGCTTATGTGAAGCAGCGCTTCCGTATCTGATCTCAGCGTTTCGTGCGTGCTGGCCGGCCGATGCTGACATAGTCAAACCCGGCTCCCGCAGGCTCACCCGGCGCGTAGATGTTGCGCAGATCAATGATGGCGCGCCCGCGCATCAATGACGCCATGCGCGCAAAATCAAGCGCGCGGAACTCATTCCATTCGGTGATGATGACGCAGGCATCCGCATCCTTCAGCGCGTCGTAAGCGTCGCTGGCATAGTGCATGCCGTTGAACTCGGCGTGCTTCTGCGCCTCTTTCATGCTGGCCGGATCAAAGGCGCTGACGCTTGCGCCTGCCGCCATCAGCGCAGGCACGATGTCGAGCGACGGGCTGTCGCGCATGTCATCGGTGTTTGGCTTGAAGGCAAGGCCAAGGACGCCGATCTTCTTGCCCTTGGCGCTGCCGCCCATCGCCTTGATGACTTTTTCCGCCATGCGTTTCTTGCGCGCGCCATTGACGCGAATGACCGCCTGCACCAGCTGCGAGGGTGTGCCGACCTGCTGCGCCGTCTGGTCCAGCGCAAGCGTGTCTTTCGGAAAGCACGAACCGCCATAACCCGGCCCGGCATTCAGGAATTTCGAGCCGATGCGGCCATCAAGCCCGATACCGCGCGACACATCCTGCACATCCGCGCCAACCACCTCGCAGATGTCGGCCATCTCGTTGATGAAGGTGATCTTCATGGCGAGAAACGCGTTCGCCGCATATTTGATGAGTTCGGAAGACTCGCGCGTCGTAAACAGGAACGGCGTCTTTTCATTGAGGTGAAGCGGGCGGTAAAGGCGGCGCATCACATCGCGTCCGCGATCCGTTTCCGCGCCCACAACCACGCGATCAGGCCGCTTGAAGTCTTCAATCGCCGATCCCTCTCGCAGGAATTCCGGGTTGGAGACCACATCAAATTCTGCCGACGGCCGGCGCGTGCGGATCACATCTTCCACCTTGCGCCCGGTTCCAACAGGCACCGTCGATTTCGTGACAATCGTGGCATAGCCTGTCAGCGCGTCAGCAATCTCTTCGGCGGCCTTGAACACATAGGAAAGATCGGCATGGCCATCACCGCGGCGGCTGGGCGTGCCCACTGCGATGAAGATCGCCTCCGCGCCCTTGACGCCCTCTGCCAGCGAGGTTGAAAAGGAGAGGCGGCCCTTCTTCACATTCTCGGCCACCAGGGCATCAAGGCCCGGCTCGTAAATCGGAATGACGCCGTTCTTGAGCGCATCGATCTTTGCATGATCCTTGTCGATGCAGACCACATCATGCCCGAAATCCGAAAAGCAGGCGCCCGAGACAAGGCCCACATAACCGGTACCGATCATCGCCACGCGCATGCGTTCATCCTCGCATCATCAGTTCTTGAGAAGGGCGGCAAGCCCCTGCCGGAAGGCGGGCGCAAGATCAGGCCGGTCAAGCGCCAGCGCCACGTTTGCCAGAAGAAAGCCGACCTTGTCGCCGCAATCATAGCGGTCGCCCTTGAAGCGCACCGCATGGAAGGGCTGCCGACCAATCAGCTTGGCCATCGAATCCGTCAGCTGGATTTCGCGGCCTGAGCCCGGCTTCTGGCGTTCCAGCTCGTCGAACAGTTCCGGTTGCAGGATGTAACGGCCAACGATCGCCAGCGTTGACGGCGCAACCGCCGGCTTGGGCTTTTCGACAAGGCCCATCACTTCGGTCAGATCGCCCCGCGTCGCGCCCGGCGCAATGATGCCATAGGACTTTGTGCGCTCCCGAGGCACGTCCTGCACTGCGACCAGATTGCCGCCCGTCTTGGCATAGGCAGCAATCATCTGCGAGAGCACGCCCGGTTCTGCCTTCACCAGGTCATCGGGCAGGATGACGGCGAACGGCTCATTGCCGATAAAGTGGCGCGCGCACCAGACCGCGTGGCCCAGCCCCAACGGCTGCTGCTGACGTGTGAAGGAGACGGAGCCGGTCTTGGGCAGATCTTCCAGAAGACTGCGCAGCTCGTCAGTCTTCTCGCGCTCCGAAAGCAGGGATTCCAGCTCATACGCGTGGTCGAAATGGTCTTCGATCACGTGCTTGCCGCGCCCCGTGACGAAGATGAACTGTTCTATTCCGGCACGCTTGGCCTCTTCGACCGCATACTGGATCACCGGCTTGTCCACCACCGGCAGCATTTCCTTGGGCACGGCCTTGGACGCGGGCAGAAAGCGCGTGCCCATGCCAGCGACCGGAAATACGACTTTGCGGACCTGTTTGTTCGGCATCTCAACGTCCCGGAGAAGTCATTTGCCCGCTCTTTACCATGCCGCAACTTTTGGCCCGGGTCCTGCACGGGTTGAAACCGTCCTTAATCGGCACGCACTAGCGTGGATGAAGGAAGAACAGGTCCAAAGGCTTTTGCGGCAATGGCAATTCTGGTTACCGGCGGGGCAGGCTACATCGGCAGTCATATAGCTTTGCGGCTGCGCGAGCGCAACGAACCCGTTGTGGTTTTGGATAACCTCACCACCGGCTTCCGGCAGGCGGTGCCCGAGGGCTGTGAATTTGTCTTCGGCGATGCGGGCGCGCCGGGGCTGCTCGACCGCATTATTTCAGACTTCACAATTGATGCGGTCATGCACGTTGCAGGATCAGCCGTGCTGCCGGATTCAGTGTCCGACCCGCTGGCCTATTACCGCAACAACACGTCGGCCTCGCGCACGCTGATCGAAGCGTGCGTGCGCCACAACGTGCGCCACTTCATTTTCTCGTCCACCGCTGCCGTTTATGGCATTCCGAAATTGAACCCGGTTTCAGAGGCAGCCGAGCCGCATCCGGCATCGCCCTATGGCCGCTCCAAACTCATGACAGAGTGGATGCTGGCCGATACCGCGCACGCCCACAAATTCCGCTATGCTGCCTTGCGCTATTTCAATGTGGCCGGTGCTGATCCGGAAATGCGGACAGGCCAGTCCACCGCTCGCGCAACCAACCTCATCAAGGCGGCGGTGCGCGCCGCCATCGGCGCTGTGCCGCAGCTGACGATCTATGGCACCGACTATCCGACGCCAGACGGTACGGGCGTGCGCGATTTCATTCATGTGATGGACCTGGCTGATGCCCATCTGCGTGCGCTTGATGCGCTGCGCGGCGGCTATGCAGGCGGCGTTCTGAACGTGGGGTATGGCCGGGGCTATTCAGTGCTTGATGTGGTCAAGGCTGTCGAAGCGGAAGCCGGTGCCCGCATTGCGATTCGCACTGCGCCGCGCCGCCCGGGCGACCTGGCCGAAGTGATTGCCGATGCCACCCGCATCCGCGAAGAGATTGGCTGGACCCCGCGTTTCAACGATCTGCGTACCATCGTGCGTCACGCGCTGGCGTGGGAGCGGCACCTGCAACACCTCAATATGCCGGAACTCCTTCCGGCCATTGGGGCGCGCTAGCTCTTTTCCTTTTTCCGGTTTCACCTTATGAAGACGCCGCGCTCGCCGCTTGGCGGCGGGTGGCGCATTCTCCATTTGGCAGGAGCGTAGATGGCGCGCCCGATTGCACTCATCACCGGCGTGACCGGACAGGACGGCGGCTATCTGGCCAGCCTCCTCGTCGCCAAGGGCTATGACGTTCACGGCCTGCGCCGCCGCACCTCCTCCTCGGATGCCGAAACGTCAGACGCGCTGGGGACCAATCGCAAATATCTGCCGGGCGTGACCCTGCATTTCGGCGACATGACAGATGCCGCCAGCATCATGCGCGTGCTCGGCGATGTGAAGCCGGATGAAGTCTACAATCTCGCGGCCCAAAGCCACGTGCATGTGAGCTTTGAAAAGCCGTCTTACACCGCATCCGTCAATGCGCTGGGTTGCGTGCATGTGCTGGAGGGCATGCGGCTTTTGGGCCTTCTCAAGACCGCGCGCTTCTATCAGGCGTCCACGTCGGAAATGTATGGCGACACCAGCGTTGCGCCGCAATCAGAAGCAACCCCATTTCATCCGCGCAGCCCCTATGCGATCTCAAAACTGTTCGCGCATCTGACGACGGTGAACTATCGTGAGGCCTATGGTGCTCATGCCTCCAGCGGCATCTGCTTCAACCATGAGGGGCCAACGCGCGGGCCGCATTTTGTCACGCGCAAGATCACCATGGCCGTGGCGCGCTGGGCCAGGGGCGAGCGCACGCCGCTCAAGCTCGGCAATCTCTCCTCCCGGCGCGACTGGGGGCACGTGCGCGATTTCGTTGAGGGCATGTGGCTGATGCTCCAGCAGCCCAAGGGCGATGACTATGTGCTGGCGACCGGCACGCAGCACACGGTGCGCGAGGCGGCAGCAGCCGCATTCCGCTGCATCGGTATTGATGTTGTCTGGCAGGGTGTGGGCCTTGACGAGAAGGGCATCGACGCCAAAAGCGGCGAGACACTGGTAGAAGTCGATCCCGCCTTCTTCCGGCCTGCCGAAGTCAATCAGCTGATCGGCGACGCCAGCAAGGCCCGCCGCGTTCTCGGCTGGAAGCCGCAAACCGGCTTTGAGGGCCTGATCCGCGAGATGGTGGAGTCAGACCTGGCGCGGCTGACGCCCCGGCAATCTGCCGCCAATTGAGCCGCTGCGCATCATCTGCTAGGTCCAGCGCATCACGATAATCCGTGCGGCGGGAGGATGATGATGACGGGTATTGTCAGCTTTGGCGGCTATGTGCCGCGCCTCCGCCTTCAGCGCAAAGCCATCGCCGCCGCCAATGCCTGGATCGCGCCGGGGCAGGGCGCAGGCGCCAAGGGCGAACGTTCCATGGCGAACTGGGACGAAGACGCGGTTACCATGGCGGTGGAAGCCGCGCGCGATTGCCTGCCGGGCGCAAACCCCCTGACTTCACGCAAGCATATTGATGCGCTGTTTCTGGGTTCCACAACACTGCCCTTCGCCGACCGCTTGAACGCGGGCATCGTCGCATCAGCCCTGTCGCTGGGCGCCAATATGCGCGGCGCCGACATTACGGGTTCGCAGCGTGCAGGTCTCTCCGCGCTGCTGGCCGCCTTTGACGCCGTGAGCGCCGGATCGGCCAGCCACGCCCTAGTGGCGGCTGCTGATACGCGCAAGACGCGCGCGGCGTCTCCGGCAGAACTGAATTATGGCGATGGCGCCGCCGCCTTTGAGGTCGGCAAGAGCAACGTGATTGCCCGGCTGCTGGGCGCAGCTTCCTCCACCATTGATTTCATCGACCACTTCCGCGGCGAAGGTGAAGACTTCGACTACCATTGGGAGGAACGCTGGATCCGCGATGAGGGGTTTGTCACCATCGTGCCGCCTGTCGTGAAGGCGGCGCTGACAAAGGCGGGCATCGAGGCTGCCGCCGTCGATCACTTCATCATGCCGACGACTTTCGCCAAGCTTGACCAGCAGATCGCCAAAGCCTGCGGCATCGCGCCGGAAAAGGTGCGCGACAATCTGGCGGGCAAGCTTGGCGAATGCGGCAGTGCGCATGCGCTTGTCATGCTTGCGCATGCGCTTGAGGAGGCAAAGCCCGGTCAGCGCATCGTGGTTGCGTCATTCGGTCAGGGTTGCGACGTCGCCGTGCTGGAGACGACGGAGGCGCTTTCCAGACTGGCCAAGCGGCGCGGCATCAACGGCTCGTTGGCGCACCGCAAGGAAGAAGCGAATTACATGAAGTGGCTGGCGTTCAACGGGCTCGTCAATCTTGAAAAGGGCATGCGCGCCGAGAAGGACAACAAGACGGCGCTGACCGTCACCTATCGCAAGCGCGACATGCTGTTTGGCCTGACGGGCGGCAAATGCACGCGCTGCGGCACGGCGCAGTTCCCGCGCAGCCGCATCTGCGTCAATCCGAACTGCAAGGCCGTCGATGCGCAGGAACCGTTCTGCTACGCCGAATTGCCGGGCAAGGTGCTGTCGTGGTCAGCCGACTTCCTGACCTATTCGATGGACCCGCCGCAGCATTACGGCATGGTGACGTTCGAGGAGGGCGGCCGCTTCCTCGCCGATTTCACCGATGTTGACGTGGGCTCGTTCGACAGCGGCGCCGAGGTGCGCATGGTCTTCCGCATCAAGGATTTTGACGAGCGTCGCGGCTTCCGCCGCTATTTCTGGAAGGCCGTGCCGCAGGTAAAGGCGTAAGCAGCGATGGCTATTCTCGTCACGGGTGCGGCAGGGTTCATCGGCCATCGTGTCGCGATGGACCTGCTGGCGCGTGGCGAACGCGTGGTCGGCCTCGACAATTTCAACACCTATTACGACCCGGCGCTGAAGGAAGCGCGCTTTGCCCGGTTGACGGCGCAGAAGAACTTTACGCCGTTGCGTTGCGACATCTCCGATCAGGCGGCGCTGAAGGCGGCACTTGCGCCCCAGAAAATCAATTCAATCATTCACCTCGCAGCCCAGGCGGGCGTGCGTTACAGCCTTGAAAACCCGCAGGCCTATGTTGCCGCCAACGTGGCGGGGCATTTGAATCTTTTGGAACACGCGCGCCATCACGGCGTGCGCCATTTCGTTTATGCGTCGTCATCATCCGTCTATGGCGGCAACACCAAGGTGCCGTTTGCAGAAGATGATCGCGTCGATCACCCAGTTTCGCTTTATGCGGCGACCAAACGCGCAGGCGAATTGATCAGTGCGAGCTACAGCCATCTCTATGGCATTGCGCAAACCGGACTTCGTTTCTTCACCGTCTATGGCCCGTGGGGCCGCCCCGACATGGCGGTGTGGCTGTTCACCGAGGCGCTGTTTGCGGGAAAGCCCATCCGCGTCTTCAACAATGGCGACATGTGGCGCGACTTTACCTTCATTGATGACATCGCAGGTGGCGTGATCCGCGTGCACGATGCAACGCCCGAAAAGGGCAGCCACCGCATCTACAATATCGGTAACAACAGGCCGGAGCGGCTGGATCATCTGATCGCAACATTGGAGCACCTGACCAACCACACCGCGATCCGCCAGATGGAGCCGATACAGCCCGGCGACGTTTACAAGACCTATGCCGATATTTCGGCGCTGGAGCGCGACTTTGGTTTCCGTCCCGTCACCCCTTTGGACAAGGGACTGAAAGCGTTCGTGGACTGGTACCGCAACTACAAGGGGCTTTGACGCGGACGCGCCTTTGCCCGAAACTTGGCTCATGAAAATTGCCTCAACCGGAGGATCGGAAAATGGCCAGCGGCATTCGTGACAAGGTTGCCATTCTCGGCATGGGCTGCTCGAAATTCGGCGAACGCTGGAACATGGGCGCCGAAGAATTGATGGTCGAAGCCTATATGGAGGCGCTTGGCGATGCAGGCGTCGAGACAAGCCAGATTCAGGCCGCCTGGCTTTCCACCCACATTGACGAGCAAAGCGTCGGCAAGGGCGGCACGCCGCTTTCCGTTGCCCTGCGCCTTCCCAACATCGCCGTGACGCGCGTCGAGAATTTCTGCGCCAGTGGTTCCGAGGCGTTTCGCGGCGCTGTCTATGCTGTCGCGGCAGGCGCCTGCGACATCGCACTCGCCCTGGGCGTCGAGAAGCTGAAGGACACGGGCTATGGCGGCCTGCCCACTGGCCAGCCCGGCACGCTGCTGCCGCAATGGGGCGCCAATGGCTCGGCCCCCGGCAATTTCGCGCAACTCGCCTCTGCCTATCGCGCCAAGCACAAAGTCTCGAAAGAAGACTTGAAGCGCGCCATTGCGCATGTCTCGGTGAAAAGCCACGCCAACGGTGCCAAGAACCCCAAGGCCCATCTTCAAAAGGCGATCACAGAGGATCAGTGCCTCGGCGCGCCGATGATCGCAGAGCCGCTTGGCCTGTTTGATTGCTGCGGCGTGTCAGATGGCGCGGCCTGCGCCATTGTCACCACGCCCGAGATTGCCCGCGCCATGGGCAAGAAGGACATCATCACGGTCAAGGCGCTGCAGCTGGCGCTGTCGAACGGGTTGGAGAGTTCACACAATTCGTGGGACGGCAGCTATTTCCATACCGCGCGCATTGCAGCGAAGCGCGCCTATGATGAGGCAGGCATCAAGAACCCACGCATGGATCTGAGCATGATCGAGGTGCATGACTGCTTCTCGATCACCGAGCTTGTGACGATGGAAGACCTCTTCATCTCGCCCGAGGGCGGCGCGGTGAAAGACGTGATGGACGGTTTCTATGACGCCGATGGCGGCGTGCCGTGCCAGATCGACGGCGGCCTGAAATGCTTTGGCCATCCCATCGGCGCGTCGGGCCTGCGCATGCTCTATGAGATGTATCTGCAGCTGCAGGGCAAGGCGGGTGCGCGCCAGCTGAAAGACCCGCGCATCGGATTGACCCACAATCTCGGCGGCTCACCATCGATGAATGTGTGTTCGGTGGCGATCATCGGCGCGATGGGGGCGTAGGCCCTACGCCTTAAGGCCTGAGTAATTCGGCTGATCGACGGCGAGTTTGCCGCGCGTCACCGTTTCCAGATGCTCCAGCAGACCCGGCGTAGCAAGCCCCAACACGTCGTCACGGATTTTCATGCACAGCGCCCGGTTCATCTCGGCCAGCGGCGCATCGTCAACAAAGGCGGCAAGGCCTGTGCGTTCGGCAGCCTCCAACGCCGCCGCCTGCGCCAGCTCCCGCAACACAATGTCGAGCGCATTGACGGCAACGCGCGCGTGAAAGGCAGTGTGGCCCTTCAATTCAGGCATCGCCTTTTGCTCAAGAAAATTGCGCACAGCCAGAACGAGTTCCGGCAGATCGGGTCTGTCCATCATGCGCGCGCCTCCTTCATCAGATTGATGAGGTCCATCTCCGCTTCCGAGGCGCGCCGCCCAATCGCGGCACGCTCCACCGAACTGTCGGCGCCGCTCGCAAAAACCTCGTACATGGTCATGCACATGATGCCCCATTTGAGGGAGCCCAGCGCCTCGAAGAGCATTACCTCGCGCGGCGCATGGCGCACGCCCGATACCTCCTCATAGCCCGCCAGCAGATCGGCGACGTCGCCAAACCCGCCGACGCGCTTTTGCGAAACGCCAAAGCGCCAGGAGTTGACGCACAGCCAGCCAAGGTCTTCGCGCGGATCGCCCAGATGCACCAATTCCCAGTCCAGCACGCCGCGCACGCCGTCGGGTCCGATCATCAGATTGCCATTCCTGAAATCGCCGTGCACCAAACGCGGCGCGGGGCAGGGCGGCAACTGATCCTTGAGCCACGCAAAGCCGAGTTCAAACACGGGCCGCGGCTTGTCGTAGCTTTCATAGATGGTGCGATATTGCTGCAACTGGGTCGGGCCATCGGATATACGCAGGCCAGCGATCTGGTGAGCGTCAGTCGCATGAATGCGCGCGAGAATTTGCCCGCATTGCCGCGCCAGCTTGGGCCGCACACCTGCGAAGGCTTCATCGCGCAGGATTTTNNACGGCATGCACCTGCGGCACCGGCACGCCAGCGCGCTGGGCAGCGCCAATCACGGCAGCCTCGGTCGCCAAAGGCGCAGCCGTTGCGCTTTCGCTCGCACGCTTGCCACCCGGCACACGGCGCAGGATCAGCGGGACATTGGCGCCGTTGATGATGGCATCAAACGCCCATGTCTCCTGACTGGCGCCGCCCGACAGGCGCGCAAGGTTGGCAATGCCGGTCACGCCTGGCCATTGCACAGAGAGCGCGTCGCGCAGCAGGTCCGCAAGATCCGGCGATGTCATCTTCAACCCGTCCGCAAAAGCCGCACGGCCTCGTCGCGCTCAAAGAGGTAGAGGAGCGTGCGCAAGGCCTGACCACGCGCTGATTGAAGCGCAGGATCACGCATCAGCACAAGCCGTGCATCATCGCGCGCCGCTTCGATCAGATCGCGGTCGGTCTCAAGCCGCGCCAGGCGTAACGGAACGTCACCCGACTGCCGCGTGCCCAACACATCGCCCGCGCCGCGCAACCGCAGATCTTCTTCGGCGATGCGGAAGCCATCGTCGGTTTCCCGGATGACGGTCAGCCGCGCCCGTGCCGTATCGCTCAGCGGCGGGTCATCCTGATAGAGCAGGATGCAATGCGAGGCCTGCGCACCACGCCCCACGCGCCCACGCAACTGATGCAGCTGCGACAGGCCAAAGCGCTCGGCATGCTCGATGATGATGATGGTCGCCTCGGGCACGTCAACGCCGACTTCCACCACCGTGGTGGCAACCAGAATGCGCGCATCGCCGCTGCGGAACCGTTCCATGGCGGCATCGCGCTCGGCGCCCTTCATCTGCCCGTGGGCGAGCGCCACCACATTTCCAAAGCGTCTGGTCAGCACCTCAAACCGCGCTGTGACGGCGGCGAGATCGCTGTCTTCCGTCTCATTCACCATCGGGCAGATCCAGTAGATGCGCTCGCCGCGCGCCAGCGCCCGCTGAACCGCATCGGCCATTTCAGCAATGCGCGCCAGCGGCACCGCACGCGTGTCGATCTTCTGGCGCCCCGGCGGCCGCTCGCGGATGCGGCTGACATCCATATCGCCATAGAGCGTGAGTTCCAGCGTGCGCGGAATGGGCGTTGCCGTCATCGCCAGCGTGTCCACCGGCTCGCCACCCTTGCGCACCAGCGCCGCGCGCTGGCTGACGCCAAAGCGGTGCTGCTCGTCAATCACGGCAAGGCCAAGATCGGCAAAGGCGACGTCTTCGCTGAAAAGCGCATGCGTGCCCACAACAAGGGCGGTATTGCCACTGGCCATGGCGCCAAGAATTTCCTCGCGCGCCTTTCCGCGCTCGCGCCCGGTCAGCAGCACGATGGAAACGCCGATCTTCTGGCAGTAACCCGAAAGCGTCGCAAAATGTTGCCGCGCCAGAATTTCAGTGGGTGCCATCAATGCCGCCTGCGCCCCTGCTTCAACGGCAGACAGCATCGCCATAAGCGCCACGATGGTCTTGCCGGAGCCGACATCGCCTTGAAGGAGGCGCGTCATGCGCCGCTCGCTTGCGATGTCAGCGTCAATCTCGGCGAGGGCGGTCTGCTGATCCTTCGTCAGTGCCCACGGCAGAATGTCATGCAACGCCTTGCGCAGCCGCCCGTCGCCTGAAAGCCTCCGCCCGCGCAAGCCGCGCTGGCGTTCGCGCGCGAGAAGAAGCGTCAGCTGGTTCGCAAGAAGCTCATCAAAGGCAAGTCGCCGCCGCGCAATTTCTGCGGGCGCGCCTTCGCTCACGAAAGGCGCATGCAGCGCAGCAAGGGCGGTGCGCCAGCCGGACCATCCATTCTGCTTGAGGAATGAAGCGTCCTGCCACTCCGACAGTTCAGGAACAAGCTCCAGCGCATGGCGCACAGCCTTGGCCATCACACGCGCGCCAAGCCCTTCTGTCAGCGGATAGACGTTTTCAAAGTGGGGCACATCCTCGCCCTTGGCGGGATCGACGATGAAGTCGGGATGCACGATCTGCTTGCGGCCATTATAGCTTGCCAGCGTGCCGCTGATCCGCCGCCTTGCCGCAACCGGCAAGACCTTGGGCACATAGTCGCCCCGCGCCGAGAAAAACACGAGGTCGATAGGCCCGCTGTCGTCATAACAGGCGACGCGCCACGGCAGGCCCTTTCGGGGCGGTGGCTGATGCGCCAGCACCGAGATGTCCAGCGTCACCAGCCGCCCTTCTTCGGCCGTTGCGATTGTCGGGCGATAGGAGCGGTCAACGAACCCCGTGGGTGCCAGGAAAACGAGGTCGATCACCCGCTCGCCCGCCGCCTTGCCGATCAGCCTGGCAAGTTTCGGCCCGATCCCGGGAAGGCTGGATACCGGGGCGAAGAGGGGAAACAGAATCTCGGGCCGCATGGGGGAACCATCGCGCCGCACAGTGCCAGATGACAAGCGGGGCGTAACCGCCTATATGCACCGCCCCAAGCCATCCGGGCCCGCCATGGACAAAGAAACCCGCCTCAAGCGCCTTTCATACCGTGCGCACCATCGCGGCTTCCGCGAGGCGGACATTGTGCTGGGCAGTTTCGCGGACCGGGAGCTTTCCGGCCTGTCGCCAGCCGAACTTGACCAGTTCGAGGCCCTGCTGGCCGAGGACGACCACGAACTCTATGGCTGGATTCTGGGCCGCGCGCCTGCGCCCGCGGAACACGATCACGCGCTTCTTGCCCGTCTGCGCAATAGTCTGGGCAAGCATCTGCCATGAACTTTCTGGAGCTCGTTCGGTCGCCGCAGAAGCGCGCTGTCATTGCCAGCGTGCCTGAGGGCTATGATGCCAGCCTGGCAGCCCAGCTCGCATCCTCGGGCGAGCGTGTGCTGCACGTGGCGCGCGATGAAGCCCATGCCCTTGCCTTTGCGGAAGCGGCAGGCTGGTTTGCGCCCGGCCTGCCCATATGCGTCTTTCCGGCGTGGGATTGCGTGCCCTATGATCGCGTCTCGCCGCGCGCTGACATTATGGCGCGGCGTCTTGCGGCCCTGTCGGAGCTGGGCGGCGCAGCATCATCGGCAAAGTCGCTGCTGGTGGTGACAACCGTCAACGCGCTGTTGCAGCGCGTGCCGGCACGCGCATTGCTGAAAACGCTGACGCGCACGCTGAAGCCGGGCGCCATCGAGCCGATGGACAGGCTTGTCCCGCATCTCGAACGCATTGGCTATACCCGCGCCGCAACGGTGGTGGAGCCGGGCGATTATGCCGTGCGTGGCGGCATTCTTGACCTTTTCCCGCCGGGGCACGACGTGCCGTTGCGCCTCGACTATTTCGGTGATGCGATTGAACGCATCCGTGCCTTTGATCCCGAGACGCAGAAATCGCGCGGCGAAGTGCGCAGCGCAACCCTGTTGCCGGTCAGCGAGATTGTGCTGGATGCGGAAACCATTCGCCGCTTTCGCGCAGGTTATGTCGCTGCCTTCGGTGCGATTACGGATGGCGACCCGCTTTATGAGGCGATCAGCGCAGGCCGCAAGCACGCGGGCATGGAGCATTTCCTGCCGCTCTTCGCCGAAGGGCTGGAGACGCTGCTGGATCACGCATCGCCCACGCTCATCACGCTTGATCCGCAGGCGCCTGAATCGGTTGACGCCCGCTTTGCCCAGATCAAGGAGCATTTCGATGCGCGCATGCAGAACCTTGAAATGGGGCGCAGCGGCAAGGGCAAGTCAGGCCTCGCCGGGCCTTCCTTCAAGCCGCTGGAGCCGGAACGCCTCTATCTCGCTGCAACGGAGCTGGGCGAACTTCTGAATGTCACACGCGTACGCGAGCTGACGCCATTTGCGCGCGAAACCGCGATCAACGCGCCCGCCCGTGCAGGCCGCGACTTTGCGCCAGAGCGCCAGCAGCCGGGCCGCAATGTGTTTGACGCCGTGCTGGCCCACGCAACGGAACTCAGCAAGGCCGGAAAGCAGACAATCTTTGCCTGCTGGAGCGAAGGCTCCGCTGATCGCATGGGAACGGTTCTGGCCGATCACGGCGCAAAGGCGGTCAAGATCGTCAAAACGCTGGCTGAGGCGCGCGCATTGCACCGTGACGCGGTGGCTGTTTGCGTGCTGGGCCTTGAGCGCGGCTTCGAGACGGACGACGCCGCCTTCATCTCCGAACAGGATGTGCTGGGCGACCGCCTGATCCGCACCGCGCGCAAGACACGCAAGGCCGCCAACTTCCTGAAAGAGGCAACGGCGCTGACCGCCGGTGATCTGGTTGTGCATGTGGAGCACGGCATTGGCCGCTATGCCGGACTGGTCACCATCGAAGTGCAGGGCGCCCCTCACGACTGCCTCAAGCTGGAATATGACGGCGGCCGCCTTTTCCTGCCGGTCGAAAACATCGAACTCCTCACCCGCTTTGGTTCAGAGGAGGGCAATGTCCAACTCGATCGCCTGGGTGGCGCGGGCTGGCAGGCGCGCAAGGCCAAGCTTAAAAACCGCATCCGCGAGATTGCCGCCGAGCTGATGCGCGTGGCCGCCGAACGTGCGCTCAAACGCGCGCCGGAAATTGTGGGCGAGCGCACGCTGTTCGACGAATTCTGCGCGCGTTTTCCTTACGAGGAAACCGAAGACCAGCAGCGCGCCATCGCCGAAACGCTGGAGGATCTGGCGCGCGGCAAGCCGATGGATCGCCTGGTCTGTGGTGATGTCGGCTTCGGCAAAACGGAAGTCGCCCTGCGCGCCGCCTTCATGACGGCCCTGACCGGCAAGCAGGTGGCCGTGGTGGTGCCCACAACCCTTCTGGCGCGCCAGCATTTCCGCACGTTCAGCGAACGCTTCAAAGGCTGGCCGATGAAAGTGCGCCAGCTCTCGCGCCTCGTCAGCACAAAGGAAGCTGCTGAAACCCGCAAGGCGCTGGCAGAGGGGCAGGTGGAGATTGTGGTGGGCACCCACGCGCTCCTCGCCAAGTCAATCGCCTTCAAAGACCTCGGTCTTCTCATCATCGACGAGGAGCAGCATTTCGGCGTCGCGCACAAGGAGCGCCTGAAGCAATTGCGCGCTGACGTGCATGTGCTGACGCTGACCGCCACGCCCATTCCGCGCACGCTGCAGCTGGCGCTGTCAGGTGTGCGCGACATGTCGCTGATCGCAACGCCGCCGGTGGACCGCCTTGCCGTGCGCACCTTTGTCGGCCCGCTGGACCCGCTGGTGGTGCGCGAAGCCCTGTTGCGTGAGCATTATCGCGGCGGACAATCCTTCTATGTTGTGCCGCGCATCGCCGATCTAGCCGAGGCGCGCGAGTTCATCGAGGCAACGGTGCCCGAAGTCAAAGTCATCACCGCCCATGGCCAGATGGCGCCGGGCCAGCTGGATGACGTGATGAATGCGTTTTACGAGCGCAAGTTTGAAGTGCTGCTTTCAACCACCATTGTTGAAAGCGGCCTCGACATCCCGACCGCCAACACGATGATTATCCATCGCGCTGACATGTTCGGTCTGGCGCAGCTTTATCAGTTGCGCGGGCGCATCGGGCGTTCCAAAGCGCGTGCCTATGCCTATCTCACGCTGCCGCCCGGCAAGACGCTGACCGCCAATGCAGAGCGCCGCCTGCGCGTGCTGCAGACGCTGGATACGCTGGGCGCGGGCTTCTCGCTTGCCAGTCACGATCTTGATATTCGCGGCGCGGGCAATCTTCTGGGTGAGGAGCAGACCGGCCACATCAAGGAAGTCGGCCTCGAACTCTATCAGGAAATGCTGGAGGAGGCGGTGGCGGCCCTGCGCGAGGGCGGCGGCGCGGCAGAGATTGCAGATCAATGGTCGCCGCAGATCAATCTGGGCGCATCGGTGCTGATCCCCGAAACCTATGTCGCCGATCTGGGCCTGCGCCTCTCGCTCTATCGCCGCCTCGCCGAACTGGAAAACGGCGGCGACATTGATGGCGTTGCCGCTGAAATGATCGACCGTTTCGGCCCGCTGCCGGACGAGGTGAAGCAGCTGCTCGCCGTCGTCAGCATCAAGATGCTGTGCCGCACGGCGCGCATCGAGCGGGTGGAGGCGGGGCCCAAGGGCGCGACCATCTCGTTCCGCAAGAACGAATTCCCGAATGCAGCCGAACTGATCGCGCTGATCGCACGCAACGCCGACACAATGAAAGTGCGGCCCGACCAGAAAATCCTCATCACCCGCACCTGGCCCGACGTGCGCGACCGGCTGGAAGGCACCCGCCGTATCGTCGCCCAGCTGGCGGATCTGGCGGCGGGGTAGGCGGGTGCGCTGCCTCAAAGGGTGTGATAGGCTTCTTCCAGGCGCGGCAACGGCAATGGACGCGTAAAATCAGGAGCACCATCGTGGCATCCAGTTATCGCTACTCTGTCGTTCTGGAACCTCAGGAGGGCGGAGGATTCACTGCGCTCGTTCCGGCACTTCCCGAAGTGGTGACGGAAGGCGAAACCGAAGCAGAGGCGCTGGCGAATGCCGAGGAGGCTATTCGTGCCGTGTTGGCGTTTCGGCGGGAACGCGGGCTTGCTATCCCGGATGACGCGATACCTGCTGTCCGTCAGGTAACTGTCGCAGCCTGACATGGGCGGCAGTGGGTTACCGGTCATCTCAGGCAAAGATGGCGTTCGCGCTCTCCTGCGGGCGGGGTTTGTGACTGATCGCATCGTCGGCAGCCACTATGTAATGACCCTCCCGGGCGACGCGTCACGCACAGTCACCATTCCAGTTCATTCCAACCGCGATCTTAAGCCGGGCACATTGCGCTCAATCATCCGGCAGGCTGGCTATTCGGTTGAAGAGTTCGCAAGGCTGCTCTAGGCGTTGGCCGCTGCCGCCAGCGTCACCTGCGCCCGTTCAAGAATCTGGATCAGCTGTTCGGGCGGGTGCGCGCCCATTACCATGAACTTGTTTTCGATGATGAAGGCGGGAACGCCGGTAATGCCGATCTCCTGCGCAAACATCACTTCGCGCATCACGGCATCTGTGTCGGCATCGCTGGCGAGAAGCCCCGCCACCAGTTCGCCATCCATGCCGCATGAGGCCGCGATGGATGTCAGCACACCCACATCGGCCAGATTTTTTCCATGGGTGAAATAGGCGGCAAACAGCGCCTCAACCACCTCATTCTGGATGCCAAGCGAGCGCGCCCAGCGGATCAGCCGGTGACAATTGAGCGTGTTGGGCGTCAGCGCAATTTTGTCGAAGGCAAGAACGATGCCTGCATCTTCGCCCGCCTGCCGCAGCGCATCGGCCATGGCGCGTGGCCGCTCGCCATCGCCAAATTTCGCGCGCAGGTATGCATTGCGGTCAACGCCCTCCGTCGGCAACGAGGGATCGAGCATATAGGCGCGCCAGTCGAGCGTAATGCCAAGATCAGGCCGCGCCGCAATCGCGCGGTCAAGATTGCGCTTGCCGACATAGCACCACGGGCAGATCGTGTCGGAAACGACGGTCACGCGCATGGTGTTCCCCCGAACGCGGCCCCGACAGGCGGTCTTGACCGCATGAAGCCGTGACCCTAACCAGAGAGCCTCGCCCCTGCAAAGCGTGAATGCGCAATGGAAAAAGTTAATCTCACCGGAAAGACAGCCCTCGTGACCGGGGCCACAAGCGGGCTGGGTGTGCGCTTTGCCCGCGTGCTGGCGGAACATGGCGCGCGCGTGGCCATCGCCGGGCGGCGTGTGGAGCGGCTGCGCACGCTTGAAAGTGAGATCAAGGCAGCAGGTGGCAAGTGTCATGCGCTCGCGCTTGATGTCACTGATCCATCGGCCTTTGCACCCGCATTGGACGAGATTGAGCGCGCGCTCGGGCCCATCGACATTCTCGTCAACAATGCCGGCATGAATGTAGAGGGCCGCGCAACAGATGTGACGCCTGAGATGTTTGATACGATCATGGGCACCAATGTGCGCGGGCCTTTCTTTCTGGCGACAGAGGCGGCGCGGCGCATGATCGCGCGCAAGGCGGAGGGCCGCATCATCAACATCGCCTCTATTGGCGCGTTCAAAGTGCTGCCCGGCCTTGTGACTTACTGCATCTCGAAGGCGGCGATTGCGATGATGACCAAGGGGCTCGCGCGCGAATGGGCGCGCCATGGCATCAATGTGAATGCCATCTGCCCCGGCTACATCGAAACGGAGATCAATGCAGACTGGTTTGCAACCGAGGGCGGCAAGAAGCAGATCGCTGCCTTCCCCCGCCGCCGTCTTGGCGAACCGGATGATCTCGACGGCATGTTGCTGCTGCTTGCGTCCGACGCCTCACGCCTCATCACCGGCACGCTGATGACGGTCGATGACGGCCAGTCGCTCTAGATCATGCGCAGGGATCACCGCCCCCATTGGCTGAAACGCTGGCAGAAGCGACGCTCTGAGTCTTATGCGCGCCACCGCCTGCATCCGCAATTTGATGCGCTGGGCGAGGGAGCCACCTTCATCAATCCGCGGCTGATTGATGTAATCGGCCCCAACATTCGCGCAGGGCGCAAGGTGCACATCAATGCGGATATTGGCGCGCGGGTGAAACTGTGCGTCTGGTACTCGGGCTTTCGCCTTGGCCGCATCGACATTGGCGACTATGCGCTCATCAGCCCCGGCACGCAGATCATCTCCTCCATCGGCATATCGATTGGTGCTGACACGATGATTGCCAGCAATTGCTATATCAGCGACAGCGACTGGCACGATGTCTACGACCGCACGGCGGAGAGCGAACATTCCGCGCCCATCACCATCGGCGAGAATGTGTGGATCGGTTATGGCTGCATCATCGCCAAGGGCGTCACCATCGGCGACAACAGCGTGATCGGCGCGGGCAGCGTGGTGGTGAAGGACATTCCGGCGAATGTCATCGCGGCAGGCAGCCCTGCCATTGCTCGCCGCGAACTGGATATGTCACGCCCGATCAAGCGCCGCCGCGATCTTCTGGAAACGCCGGGCCTGGATGCGCAGATGGACGCACTCGACGCCGTTTTCCTGAAGGACAACAGCCTGCTGGGCTATTGGCGCGCAAAACTCTTTCCCGGCAACAAAGACTAGGGCGCCAGCGCAGGCACCGGCACAACCACTTCGCCGCCCTCGGCCATCACTTTGATCTCTTTCAGATCATCCGGCACCGGGTTGATGGTGGTCGTGGCCGTGACTTCCGTAATCATCTGCACGACCATCTCCTCCGGCTTGGGTGGCGTCGCCACGAACGTGTAGCTTTGAATGCCAATTTCCAGCGCAAAGGTTTGCAGCGGCAGCAATTGCGGATTGCTCCAGCCGCCCGTGTTGACCAGCCCCTTTGCCGTAATCACAAGCCCGTTCGCATCGCGGAAAAGTTCCACACCCTCGACGCTCATCACCATCTGCGTCGCGCCGCCCGCCGCAGGGCCAACCGGAACCGGATGATCGGTGGCGCAAGCGCCCGCCAGCGTGGCTGCGATTGCCGCTGCGGCAAGAACCCGGAAATTCGGCATGACGTGACGCTCCTTGTTTACGCTCGCGCAAAGCATGGCTAAGACTAGGCCAAACAAACATTGCAGGGGAATGCGCCATGGGACCGCTGAAAGGTGTCAGGATTGTGGAGTTTGCGGGCATCGGGCCGGGGCCTTTTACCGCCATGCTCTTAAGCGACATGGGCGCTGATGTGGTGCGCATCGACCGCAAGGGCGCGCGCGGCGGCTCGAAGTTCGACATCACCAGCCGCGGCCGCCGCTCTGTGGCGCTTGATCTGAAAAGGCCAGAGGGTGTGGAGGCAGCCCTGCGTCTGATCGAGAAGGCGGATGGGTTGATCGAGGGATTTCGCCCCGGCGTGATGGAGCGTTTGGGCCTTGGCCCCGATGTGGCGCTGAAGCGCAATCCCAAACTCGTCTTTGGCCGCATGACAGGTTGGGGGCAAACCGGTCCGCTCGCCAACGCGGCGGGCCACGACATCAACTACATCGCACTCACCGGCGCGCTGCATGCGATTGGCCGCAAGGGCGCAAGGCCTGTGCCGCCCCTGAACCTTGTCGGCGACTTTGGCGGTGGCGCGCTTTACTTGGCTTTCGGCATGGCATGCGGATTGTTTGAAGCGCGCGGCTCGGGCAAGGGGCAGGTGGTTGATGCGGCAATGACGGATGGCGCGGCCTCGCTGATGGCGATGTTCTATGGCTTCATGGGCGCGGGCATGTGGAGCGACCACAAGGGCGAAAACCTGCTCGATGGCGGCGCGCACTTTTACGACACCTATGAAACGTCAGACGGCAAATGGGTCGCCATCGGCTCCATCGAACCGCAATTCTATGCGCTGCTGCTGGAGAAGACGGGCATCAACGATCCGGCGTTTCAGGCGCAGATGGATCGCAAGGCCTGGCCCGACCTCAAGGAAAAGCTGGCCGCGATTATCAAAACGAAAACGCGCGACGAGTGGGACCGCATCATGCAGGGCACGGATGTGTGCTATGCGCCCGTGCTGTCATTGAAAGAGGCGCCGCATCACCCGCATAACCGCGCGCGCGAAACCTTCGTGGAGATCGAGGGCGTCGTGCAGCCCAACGTGGCGCCGCGTTTCTCGCGCACCGTACCGCGCGTGCAGGGCGCCGCCCCCAATGCCGGCGCGCATAATGAGAGCGCGCTGGTGGATTGGGGCTTCTCGAAGGATGAAGTCGAGGCTCTGCGTGCTGCAGGTGGCATCTGAATGATGCACGCACTGCCGGGAACAACGGGCCGCCGCCGCATCTATCTGATGCGTCACGGCCATGTGGACTATTTCAGCGAGGAGGTGGCGCGCACCGGCTCCTTGCGCGACGTGCCGCTGACCCAATTGGGGCGCGATGAGGCGACGGCTTCCGGCAAGGCGCTGTCGCATGTCGCATTCGACATTGTGCTGTCATCCGGCCTGCCGCGCACGCGCGAGACGCTGGCCCATGTGATTGCCGAGAACGAGGGCAGGGCGACCCTTGCCGCCGAAGCCGATCCGCGGCTGGAGGAAATTCACGGCGGCCGAATTTTTGGCGCACGCAGCCGGAGAGAGATTGCGACCGCCATGACCTTCCAGTTTGAAAAGGCGCACGAAGAAGGCGCCACGATGTTTGAGGGCGGCGAGGCCTTTGCCGATGCCCTGGCGCGCGCCCGTTGTGCGATTGAAGATCTGCTGCATCGCCCGCAATGGCACACGGCGCTTGTGGTCGCGCATGAGGGCACCAATCGCCTGCTGCTCGGCTGGATGACGGGGGCCAATCTTGCCGCCATTCGCGCGTTCGAGCAGGACACGGCCTGCATCAACATTCTCGACTTCGATCTCGTGCCGCGCGCTGATGGCGGAGGCGTGGAGATCGAGCGCAAGATGATCAAAGCGCTGAATCTTACGCCCTACAACTACGCCAAGGCGGGCATGAACCTGACCAGCCTTGAGCGGATTTTCGAGCGGCTCTAATCCGTAAACTCACGAAATGCCCGCCCGCGCACAATGATGCCCGTTGGCCCCAGACGCCCGCGATAGCAGCGGCTGAGCGCGCCGCATTCGGCGTAATACATGGCAATNNGCTTCGATCTCGCCGCTGGGATCGTAATAGGCCTGCCACTCGAATGTGGTGCGCGTCGCCTCGTTGTCGGGCGTAGAGCCGTCGTAAAAGCCCTCGGTGCCAATGATCGTAAAACCGATCAGCGCATCCTGAAGCTCCGGCCCCGGCAGGAAGTCGCCCAGACGCGGCCCCCGCGTGCGTCCCTCGCCGCCGCCCGCGCCCGCATCCGTGCCATTGGCGCCGCCCGCCACCACCGCATTGCCACCTGCACTGGGATCACCCGCCTCATCACCCGCCGCCAGATCATCGGATGCATCATCCGAGGGCGAGGCTGATGTCTCCTCCGCATCATCGGGCGGCAACAGAGGTTGCGGCGCTTCGGTTTCGGTGCGCGGGATGATCGGGATCGCCTCGGGCACATCGGCCACGATGCGGTTTTCCATGTTGGGGGCTTCCACGATCTGCCGCTCGCCAACGTCAACATTCTTGGGCGGCTCGATACGGGGCGGCATGCGCATCATGGTGACACGGAAGATGTCATCATCCGCCGATGACTGGGCGCCGCTTGCGTTGCGCTGCTCGTTCCCGTCGCGGCCCTGATAGCCGCCGTCGGCGGTAATGCCGATGGACTCCGCCCAGCCCCCGCCACCGTCCGGCTGCGCGGCATTGAGCGCCCAGTCGATCAGCAGCGCAAACATTGCCCCATGCAGCAGCAGCGACAGAACAACGCCCGCCCGCCGATAGGGGTGGCGCTGACGCTGGGTCATGTCATCCGGTCCGGCCACGTGCATTTCACTCACTGGAAACCTTTGCAGCCCAAGCGTAGGCTTGACCAGCAAATCCTGTCAAAGCGCCGGAGAAATGCGATGACCCCACCGCAAGCAGCCCCAACGATCAAGGGCATTCACCATAGCGCCTATCGCTGCCGTGATGCCGAGGAAACGCGGCGGTTTTATGAAGGTGTGCTGGGGCTGAAGACCCGCGCGGCGCTGGCCTTTGAGAAGGATCCCGGGGGCAATGACCGCCCTTACATGCATCTCTTCTTTGAGATGGCCGACGGCAACTTCATAGCCTTCTTCGATCTGCCGCACACGGTGCATCCGAAAAAGTTCCGCGTGAAAGACGGCATGGAGGACTATCACATCGCCATGGAGCTCGCCTCGATGGACGACATGAAGGCCTTCATGGCACGCTTGAAGGCGCATGGCGTGCCTTCATTCGGTCCGATCAATCATCATTTCTGCCATTCGGTCTATTTCTTTGATCCCAACGGTCTTGCGCTTGAATTCACCGTGCGCGACGCGCGCCACGATGAAATTCTGGATGACGAGGAGGCCAAAGCCGACGCGATCATGAAGAAATGGTCGGCGGAAACCGCCCTGATCCGCGCCGAGCGCCTGAAGGCGGTAGAGGCGGAAGAACGCGCCAGGAAGCAGGCTGCTGAATAAATGCAGCTGATCGCAAAAACCTATTGGGCGGGCGCCCCCATGAACATGCGCCGCTATCCGCAGGATTATCTTGTGGAGTCACTCATATTGAAGGCTGCGGATTTTCGCGAGCATCGCGGCCTCTGGTGGGCGCCGCGCAGGAACCCGAAACCGAAAACAGCTGCTGTCGTCATGCACCCGCGCGGTGACTTTACGCATCACTATGTCATTCCGCGTCTTGTCGATGCGGGCATTGGCGTGATGGCGGCCAATACGCGTAACCCAAACAACGATGTCACAACGATCCACGAAGAGATCATCCTCGACGTCAACTCCTCCATCAGCTTCCTGCGGCATAAGGTGGGGGTAAAGAACATCATCCTGATCGGAAACTCGGGCGGTGGCGCGCTGAACGGCTTCTTTCAGGCGCAGGCAAAAAAGCCGCGCGGCAAGCGCATCGCCAAAACGCCGGGCGGCCGCCGCACCTGGTTGAACGATGCCGACATGTTTCCCGCCGACGGCATGATCTACATCTCCTCGCACAAGGGGGAGGGCATGATCATGAACGAGATCATTGACCCCGCCGTCGTGGATGAAACCCGCCCGCACCTGTCAGACCCCGCGCTTGATCTCTACGAGCCCCGCAATGGCTTCATCTGCCCGCGCGAGCTTGATGGCAACGATGCGGCGTGGTCGGAATACGATCCGGATTTCATCGCCCGCTTCCGCGCCGCGCAGATTGATCGCGTCAGGCGCATTGATGCGATTGCCCGCAGCCTGATTGAGGAATCGCGTGAGGCAGAAGCGATCCGCAACGATCCCGGCTTTGCCCGCCTGTCGCCCGAGCGCCAGCGCGACATCATGCGGCGCGAGGCGTTTGAGCCGGTGATGACGATCTATCGCACCATGGCCAACCCGCATTATGTCAGCCAGCAATTCGATCCCAGCGCGCGCGATTATGGTTCCATCTTCTCGCCGCGCCCTGATCTGATGAACTGGAAGTTCTTTGGTTTCGGGCGTTACGCCACGCCGCATGCGTGGCTCTCAACCTGGTCGGGCGTTTCCTCATTCGCCAATCAGTTGCACGATCTGCCGCAGATCGACGAACCCAGCCTGTTCATCAATGCAGGCAAGGATCAGGAAATTTTTCCGAAAACTGATGCCGAACCGATGTTTGCGGCCATGGCCTCGAAGGACAAGACCTTTGTCAGCTTCGATGACGCGCGCCATTATTTCGAGCCGCCCTTTGGCGAAAAGGACGCACCGGATGTAGAGCGCCTGATGGATGTGGTGGTGCCCTGGGTGCTTGAACGCTTCGGCGCTTGAGCCTATTTATCAGGCAACACTCATTGCATTCGGGAGCCTGTCCATGAAAACCGCACAGCTCAGCGTCAAGGGGATGGATTGCGGCGGCTGCGTCAAGGCAGTGGAACGCGCCGCGCGCGGCGTCACTGGCGTGGCGGCGGCAAAGGTTGATCTGGCCGGAGCCAGCGCCGTCATTGAGTTTGATGAATCGCAAACCAGTGTCGATGCCGTGGCCAACGCCATCACCCGCGCCGGCTTCAAGGCTGAAGCAAAGGTGTGATTGGCGGAATTTCTTGAGCCTCCGCCCGCGCGATCACGCGCGGGGGAGGCCAGCGATGCGCGTGCATCGCGGGTGGGGGAAATCAGCAGAAAACAAAGGCCCCCACCCGGATTTGAGTTCGCAACGCTCACTCAAATCCGACCTCCCCCGCAATGAATTGCGGAGGAGGTTGAAGAGATGTGTGCACACGATAGCCTTTAAGGAAAGGTGAGGCACAAGATTGCAAGTGATCAACCTGTGTTCCCTCACTCCCCCTGCACCAGCGCGGGCCGAGGCGTCAACCCCACCTCTTTCTCCTTCGGCGACAATCCCGCCCACAGCCGCAGCCAAGAGATGCGCTTCGCCACGGCATAAAAGAGCCAGCACCCCGCAATCGTGATGCTGATCAGGAGCGCCACTTCCTGCCACAACGGCAGTGAAAGCGCGTCAAGATGATGGCCAGCCACCACGATGATCGTCTGGTGCACGAGGTAGAAGGGGAAAATCGCCTCTGTCAGAACGCGCCGCAGCCTGTTGTCGGTATTGCTGAGGTGGCGGTGCGCAAAGCCCAGCGCCGCAACAATCGCCGACCACGCCTGTAGCGTATAGGCGCCGCGCATGACAAGGCGCAGCCAGTCGGGCGGGGCGCTTTCCTGTGCAGCAAAATACTCAAAATAGCCTTGCACGGCCGCCCAACAGCCAACCGCCAGAGCCAGCGCCAGCCAGCGCGCCTTCACGCAGCGGTCAAAGAATGGCTGGTGCTTTGCCAGCGCGAAACCAAGGAAGAAGACGAAGAGATAGAGCGCGTGCAGATAGAAGTCGTTGATGAAGAAATGCGTTTGCCCGAAGATCGGCAGCAGCGTCGCGCGCAGCACATACATGACAAGCCACGGTGCGATCAAAAGGCCAGGTCCGCGCGTCAGGAAGTCGAGTGCGGGCGTCAGGCGGCGCAGGACAGGCGCAAAGAACGGCACCAGCAGCGTGTAAAGCACGAGATAGAAGACGAACCACATGTGGTTATAGGTCGGCGTGATGATGCACTCGTCCGGCCCGCACCACTGGCCGCTGGCGGTCACATATTTCAGATAGAACCCGTCCAGCGCCGAGGCAGGGCCAAGACCCGCCTCTACAGCCTCAAGCACCTGGTAATAGGTTTGCGGCGGCACGATCACGAAAATGGCCAGGACCAGCGGTGGGACCAGCCGCACCATCCGCGCCTTTGTGAAAGCAAGCCCGCTCATCTTGTCAGCCAGAAAGCGGGTCGCCGCCCCCGAAATGAGGAAGAGCAGGGCGAGCCGCCACGGGCTCAAAAACTCCATCAACGGCTCAATCGCTTCGCCCGCCCGGCTCGATTTCACATGCCAGTCCCAGCCCACGTAGAACATGCCGGTGTGGTAAAGGATGAGCAGGCCAAGCGCGATGATGCGGAGCCAGTCGAGGTCAAGGCGGCGCTGATTCATGAGGCGATCTCCGATGGAATGCCTCCTTCTTCCCCAAACCAGCCTGGGCGGCTAGGCTCTTGCCAGAAAAGGCAAATCGGCGTGACAGGCGGGGGTGAGTTGTGACGAGTGGCGGTTTGCCGGGGACGGATGGCACGACCTTCATCAGCCGCCTGACGCCCTTGCGCGTCGTGGCAGCCGGTGCGCTTGCCGTCATTCTGGTCAATATCACTTCCAGCGTCATGGAAGACATGGCACGCGGCGTGTCGGGCTATTGGGCAGAGCCGCTGGTTCTTGAGCTTTCAAGCTATGTCCTGATCCTTGCCCTTGCGCCGCTGGTCGGCCGCGCCATTGCCATTGCCCCGCCGCGTGCCGATGAGCTGGTGCAGACCGTCGGGGTGCATCTGGGGTTCTCGGTGTTGTTCTCGCTCGGCCATGTGCTCGGCATGGTGGCGATCCGCACGGGTGCGTTCTGGGCGGCAGGTCATCAATATGGCTTCTTTGACGACGGCATTTTCATGCCGCTGCTTTATGAGTGGCGCAAAGACCTGCTCGCCTATGCCGCAATTGCAGGAGTTTACTGGTATTTCCAGCAAAGGGCAGAGCGTCCGCCGCCCGCCAGCCCGCAGGACCCGCGCATTGAATTGCGCGACGGCAAGTCCGTGGCGTTTGTGGCGCCCGGCGATATTCATTGGGTCGAAGCAGCAGGTAACTACATCAATTTTCACTGCGCGGGCCAAAGCCGCCTGATCCGCGGCACGATTTCGGCGTGGGAGGAACGGCTGGCGCCGCTGGGTTTCGTGCGCATCCACCGTTCGCGGCTTGTCAACCGCACTTGCATCAGCGTGATCCGGCCAAACGCGTCCGGCGATTATGAAGTCACCTTGAAAAGCGGCGAGGTGCTGGCGGGCAGCAGGCGCTATCGGGTGGAGTGATGGGTTTATCCGCCCGCGCGCCGCGACAGCAGCAGCCGCGCCACAGCCACTAAAAGCCCCGCTACAAGCAACAAGGCTGATGCGCCGAAGAATACGTGTTTAAGTCCCGTCGCATAGCCGATCACGCCCGCCGCCTTGGGCAGAACATCATAGGGCGGCAGGATCGCCGACAGGATGAGCACATTTTCTGCCATGTCGCCCAATGCAAAGAGGAGCGGCAGGACAGAGGCCGCTTGTTGCACAAACGGCGCAAAATTTGCCGCGCGCGCTGCCCACACGCCCGCAGCGCCCAGCGCAAGAAACAGGAAAACAACATTGAGCGCGTCGGCGCCAAGCAGCGCCATCGTGCTCCACTGATGGCCATTGTCATTGATGGAAGTAAGGCGCGCAGAAGCCTCTGCGGCATCCATGAACGGCGTTTCCTCGATCGCGGGGCCACCTTGCGCACGCACATGCGAAGGATAGAGTCCCGAAAGAACGAGCGCGCCCTGGAACCACACAATGGCCAAAGCGGCCAGCAGGAGAACCTGCCGGCCGCTCAGGCGTTGAAAGAAGCGAAGAAGCATTGCGCCCCCGCTTACGGCGCTTCGCCCAGCAAGCGCTGCTTCAGGAACATGGCAACTGCCTGACCCATGAAATCGCGGTTCGATTTCTTGGCAAAGCCATGCCCTTCATCCAGCGCCAGCAAATACCATGGGTCGCCGCCATTGGTGCGCACGGCGGCCACCATCTGCTCGGCTTCGCTGGCGGGCACGCGCGGATCATTCGCGCCCTGAATGACGAACAGGGGCCGCGTGATGCGTGACGCGTTGGTGAGCGGCGAGATGTTCATCAGCACTTCGCGCACGGCGGGATCCCGCTCATCGCCATACTCGACGCGACGCAGATCGCGGCGATAGCCAGCCGTGTTTTCAAGGAAGGTGACGAAATTGCTGATGCCCACGATGCTTACACCGCCAGCCAGCCGGTCGTTGTAGTTGGTGAGCGCCGCATAGACCATGTAGCCGCCATAGGAGCCGCCATAGACCATCACGCGACTGGCATCGAGGTCAGGCTGGGTGGCAATCCAGTCGAGCAGCGCGCCGATATCCTTGACGGAATCCTCGCGCATGACGCCATTGTCCAGCTCCACATACGATTTGCCGTATCCGGTTGAGCCGCGCACATTGGGCGAGATCACCGCAATGCCAAGCTGCGTGGTCCAGTACTGAAACGTCGTGGAGAAGCCGGGCCGGTCCTGTGACTCCGGCCCGCCATGGATGTAAATGATGACCGGCAATTTGCCGTCGATCCGCGGACGGTAATAGAACGCCGGAATCTGGCGCGGCGCACCATCCACCTGATCGAAGGTGGGGTAGGTGATCAGCGTCGGCTCAATGAACGTGTCGGGGTTGAGCCCGCCGATCTCGCTCCTGGTCCAGCGCGTCAGCGTATTGGTGCCAAGCTCAATGCTCCACACATCGCCGGGCGATGAAGGCGTATTGAGCGTCAGCCCGATGCGGCTGCCATCTGCGTTGAACGACATGCCGCCCAGAATGCCGATGGGCAATGCCGGGATGGCGACATCTGAATTGTCGGAGAGGCGGCGCAGATAGACCTTCGACATGCCGTTGTCATTGACGGCAAAAGCAATCAGCGAACCATCGGGCGAAATGTCAAACTGCTCGACATCCCAGTTGATGTCGGCCGTCAGGGGCGTAACGCTCCCATCAAAACCATAGCGCGTCAGAACCTGGAACTCGCCTGCCTCATTTGAAGCGGCAATGATACCCGTGCCATCAGGCGCAAAGCTGGCTCCGGCATATGCAACATTCTTGTCGGTCGGGTTGATCTCGGTCATCGCGCCGGTCGCCAGATCAAGCACCCAAAGCGATGATTTCGACACGGACACGGAATTGTCGATCAGCAGTTTGGTGTTGTCGCCCGACACGTCGATCGGTGCCCAGGCTCCTTCGCGCTCCAGCACGACTTTGCGGTTGATTGCACCCGACGCAATCGTGGTCATGTCGAGCGTAACGATCTTGTAAACCGGGCTGTCAGCCGTGGCGACAGACCAGGCGAGCAGCTTGCCGTCATCCGACCACGCAAGGCCGGTATTGCGCGTGCCCGGTTCGGAAAGACGCGTTTCCTTGCCCGTGGCATCATCAACGTAATAGATCTGGAAATACTCGTCGCCACCGGTGTCGCGCACATAGATGTAGCCTTTGGCATCGGCCGTGCGCGGATAGCCGCCGCCTGCAACCGGCTCGGCAAAGAAGGTCATCTGCTGGCGTGCGCCCATCGGCGTTTCAATGCGATGAAGCTGGGCCGTCTCGCCAAAGCGCGTGGAGATGATGATGTCGCCATCCGGCGCCCAGCCCTGAAAGGCAGCCGAGCGCGCGTTCTGATACTTCCGCAGATCTTCGACCACACTGTCGGGGATTTCGGGGATACCCTCCATCACCAGCTGCCCGCGCTGGACGCGGCCATTGGCGGCGGCCTCGGGGGCAGGAGCGGCTTCCGGCGCAGCTTCCGGTGCGGGCGCCGGAGGAGCCTCTGTTGCGGCCGGAGGCGCTGGCGGAAAAAGAATCGGCGCGCCGAAATAGGCGCCGGCCGCACCAACCGCCAGCGAAACAACGGCGGTCAGCGCAAGAGTAGCACGTGACATGGTTAACCCCCAAAATGAACTGCGGCGGGCAACGTGCCCGACCCGCGCGCGGTCCACAAGTCACGAAAGGGGGAGACGCTCAGCCTTCCCGCCGCGGCATCCAAAGCCGGTCAAGGGCAAGGTTGCCGCCGCCATGAGACATCAGGTCCAGCGCCAGACCGAACCAGAGAATATGGGTCGGCCAGCCATCGGGAACGGTGAACTGGATGACGACTGTCATGACCGCAAGGCCGAGCGCGACGTATCGCGTGAAGAGGCCAAGCACCAGAAGCACCGGCAGGATCACTTCGGCCAGGGCGGCGAGATGCGCCGAGACCACCGGGAAGGGAAAGCCGAACTCATCTTCAAAGAGAAGAACGGCGATGGGTGAAATCTCGAACGGAAAACTCTCCCATTTGAGCACGCCCGAGCGCCAGAACGGCACAGCAAGCGCAATGCGCATCACAAGAAGCGTCAGCGCAGCGGGGAACATTCCAATCAGATGATCGCCGCGCGCAACGAGGTGGGTGATGCGGGCGACAATGCCCGTCTGGGCCGATTGCATAAGTTGCTCCTGCGATTACTGCGGTGAGAGAATGTCTGCCACCGCGCCTGCACCAAACAGGCGGGCGAGGGCAGAGGGAAAGTCCAGCGCGGGATCGGCGGCACCTGCCGCTTCTGCGGCATCGCCAAGCGCGGCGCCTGTCTTGAGCGCTGAGAAGAACACATGCTCGCCCGGCGAGATGACCGTCACCCGCACCGACAGTTCAGGCCGCGTGATGAGGCCGCATTCTGCCGATGCCAGGCTGCGCGGCGGCGGATCGCCGGGCGCGCGATTATCGAGAAAGATCGTGACGGCCGGAAAAGGTGATGCAGTCAAGACCGCCGCCGGGTGAAACCGCAGCCGGACATGTTCCAGCGCATCGGACGCAATCGCACCCAGCCGCGCAATATCAATCGCAGGCAGATCTTGCGCATGCGTCGCTTCGGCATGGGCGTATTCAACACGTGTGACATCAGGAACGAAGGGATGGCGCGCGACATGCTCTGA
>DEIC01000061.1 GCA_002352285.1 Alphaproteobacteria bacterium UBA2784
GGCCCCTATATGGGTTCCTGCCGTGACATCTATGTGGATCGCACGGGCGCATTGATCGCCGAATGCCGTGACCGTTCGGGACGATGGCGCCAGTCGATCCTGCCCGATGCAGGCGACTGCCGCGGCGAGATCATCAATGATGACGGCGATCTGGTTTGTGAGGCCGCCCGCCGCGCCCCCGAGCGCGAACGTGAACCCGAACGCGCACCCGACGCGCGCGGCGATCTGCCGCCCGGCCCGTGGGTGCGGTCATGCCGCAACATCGAAGTCTCAGGAGACTTTCTTGTTGCCGATTGCCGGACTGACGACGGGCGCTGGCGCGAAAGCGCGATCGATTGGCGCAGCTGCGGCGGCAGCATCGCGGTCGATGATGGCAGGCTTTATTGCGATGCAGATTTTACGCGCGATGCGTTTCCGCAAGGCACCTGGGCCTCAACCTGCCGCGACTTTGCCTATGAGGCAGGCTGGCTTTATGCCGAATGCCGCAGGCGCGACGGCACATGGCGCGATGCGCAGATTTTTGCCGATGATTGCGGCACCACCATCTCGAATGTGGATGGCCGGCTTGTCTGNNCGCACCAATGGCGGCTGGCGCTATACGGAGCTTGAGTTGTCCGAATGCCCGTCGGGCAACGCCGCCAATGTGGATGGCAGGCTGACTTGCCAGTAAACAGGCCTGCCAATCGCACGCGCTTGGCGTCGGGCATCAATTCGCATTATGAAGATGCGTGCCGCTATGCAAGGAAGAGCCATGACCGACATGACCCGACGCGCCTTTAATGCCGCCGCCGCCTCTGCCGGCTTTGCGCTGGCCGTCCAGCCCGTCAGCGCTGATACGATCACGACACCCGATGCAGGCCTCGTCGCCGGCATGGTGAAATTTGCGACCGGCGGATTGGAGATGGATGCCTTTCGCGCCGCACCCGAGGGCAAGAAAGGCGCGCCGGTCATTCTGGTGGTGCAGGAAATCTTCGGGCTGCACGAACATATCCGCGATGTCTGCCGCCGCTTTGCGCGTGAAGGATTTTATGCCATCGCGCCCAATCTCTATCAGCGCGAGGGTGATGCGACGGCTGTTGCCGACATCCAGACGCTGGTTGATACGATCGTCTCCAAAGTGCCCGATGCGCAGGTCATGGCCGATCTTGACGCTGCGCTGGAATTTGCGCGCGCCGACGGTGCCGATGCGGACCGCGCTGGCGTTACCGGTTTTTGCTGGGGTGGGCGCATCACCTGGCTCTATGCGCATCACCGCCCTGCCTTGAANNCGCGGCATTCCCAACGACACCGTGGAGCAGATGCGGGCCGAGATTGCCAAATCATCCAGCGGCTCTGACATCGTGCTTTATCCTGACGCGCCGCACGGCTTCCTGGCCGACTATCGCGACACCTATCGCGCTGATGTAGCGGCAGACGCCTGGGGCCGCTGTGTGGCGTGGTTCCGCACCCACGGGCTTGCCTGATGGCGAAAGCGCCTGACCCGGCGCGCGCTCAAGACCCGCGCGTCTCGGAAGCAGCGGAAAGCGAACGCCGCCACGCGCGCAATCTCGGGCTGATGGCAGCGGCAGGCATCGTCACCGCCATTGCCATCGGCATTGCAACGGCAGCGCCGCTTGCGGCCGGGCTTTCCGGCGCGCTTGCCATCCTCCTCGCGCTGGGTCTGGTGCTGCGTTATGGCGAACAGGCGCCCGCAGGCCTTGGCCGCGCTGCGATCAGCGACATGGGCCGCCCCGATCCCTTTGTTGTGCTCTCCGCACTGCCTGATCCCGTGTTTGTGGTCAACGCGGCGCGGCGCGTTGTCTTTGTGTCACGCGCGGTCGAAGGATTGATCGGCGCGGAAGGCGGCAAGCCCTTGTCTGTGGCGGTGCGCGAGCCTGCCTTGCGCGGTGCGATTGAAAGTGTGTTTGCAACGGGCCAGCCCCAGACGCTGGAAATCACCGTGCCCGTGCCGGTAGAGCGTCAATATGCGCTGCATGTCGGCCCCGTGATGGCGGAGGCGGGCGCTTTCCACGTCATTGCTGAAATCCGCGACATGACGGCCCAGCGCGCGCTGGAGCGCATGCGCGCCGATTTCGTGGCCAATGCCAGCCACGAATTGCGCACGCCGCTGGCCTCGCTGTCGGGGTTTATCGAAACCCTGGCGGGACACGCAAAGGATGACCCTGAGGCGCGCGAAAAATTTCTGGGCATCATGCAAACGCAGGCCCAGCGCATGCGCCGCCTGATTGATGACCTTCTGTCGCTCTCGCGCGTCGAACTGAACGAGCACATTCCGCCCGATGCCGTCTGCGATCTTCATGCGCTGGCGGAGGAAGTGATCGCAACACTCTCGCCGCTTCTGACGCAGGCAAGGATCCGCATCGTGCGCGAGATGGCGGAGGGCGCCGTCAATGTGCGCGGCGAGGCGGGCGAGCTTGCCCAGGTGATCCAGAACCTGATTGATAACGCCATCCGCTATGGCGGCGAGGGCAAGGCAATAACCATCCGCTTACGGACGATTGACGGTCTGGCTGCGCTCACCGTCGCCGATGAGGGCCCCGGCATTGCGCGCGAGCACCTGCCGCGCCTGACCGAGCGATTCTACCGCGTGAACGACAAGGAAAGCCGCGACAAGGGCGGCACGGGCCTTGGCCTCGCCATCGTCAAGCACATCCTCAACCGCCATCGCGGGCAATTGGCGATCGAATCGCGGCCGGGCGCAGGCGCGTCCTTCACCGTGCAGTTGCCGCTGGTTCCATAAAACGCATTGAAATCAGAGGGTTGGGCGGGGCGCAGAAATCCGGCGCAGCTGTCACGCAACTGTCATACATCCGTTACAAATGATTGGCCGTGAGCCCCTAGAAGCGCCCCCGTAAAGGGGTGCCAGCAACCGGCATCTTCTGCGCCCCGCAATCTGTAACCGCACCGATGCCATCAGGAGATGAAGTAATGAAGGGTTTCCCGGGGAAGGCGCTGCTTCTGGGCACGGCTGCGATCTTGCTGGCCGCCTCGCCCGCGTTTGCACGCGACCAGATCAAGATCGTCGGTTCGTCAACCGTGTTTCCGTTTTCATCGGCGGCGGCAGAGCAGTTCGGCGCGCAGGGCCAGTTCCCCGCGCCGGTGGTTGAGTCAACCGGCACCGGCGGCGGCATGAAGATTTTCTGCGAGGGCACTTCGATCAATACGCCCGACATCACCAACGCGTCGCGCCGCATGAAGATCGACGAATTCCGCACCTGCCAGTTCAACGGCGTCACCGACATCACCGAAGTCAAGATCGGTTATGACGGTATTGTGCTTGCCAATTCAAAGGCGCACAGCCGCTATACGCTGAGCTTTGGCCAGGTGTTCCTTGCGCTGGCCGCCAAGGTTCCGACCGCTGATGGCGTCGTCGATAATCCATACAAGATGTGGAACGAGATCGATCCTTCACTGCCCGCCGAGCCGATTGCGATCATGGGTCCGCCCCCGACGTCGGGCACGCGTGACAGCTTCAACGAAATGATGATGGAGCAGGGCTGCGCCGAAGCCTATGCCGCGTTCAGCGCGCTGTCCGCGCCCAAGGGCAAGGATTGCCACCCGATCCGCCAGGACGGCGTCTTCATTGAAGCCGGCGAGAACGACAATCTCATCGTCCAGAAGCTGGAAGCTGACCCGAACCTGCTCGGCGCCTTCGGCTACTCGTTCCTTGAGGAAAACTTCGACAAGCTCCAGGCGACCATCCTGGGCGGCGTTGAGCCGACAGCCGAGACGATCGCCGCTGGCGAATACAAGGTCTCGCGCTCAATGTACTTCTACGTGAAGAACGCGCATGTCGGCACCGTGCCGGGCCTGAAGGAGTTTGTGGAGTTTTTCGTGCAGGAAGGCACTTTCGGTCCCGATGGCTTCCTGGTGGACAAGGGTCTCATCCCGCTTTCGGATGAGGAGCGTCCTGCAATCACTGCGGGTGCTGCTGCACTGACGCCGCTTGAGATGTGATTGAGTTGATGTTGGTTGCGTAATCCTGCCGGGGAACGGCTGCGTATCATGCCGCTCCCCGGCACATTTTCCGGATAACGCCTCTCCCGCGCAGGACAGGCACCGGTCTGGCGGGGCTTTGACGGGGTGACATGAGCTCTTTGACGCTCATACTGATTGTGGCGGCCATCGCGGCAGCAGGTTTCATCGCTGCCCGCGCCCGCGCACAAAGCCTTGCCGTGTCGGGCTCAACGCTCCACTCGCGTCCGGTCAATCACGGCGCCATGGGTTTTGTCCTGGCGGCATTGCCGGCCTTTCTGGTTCTTTGTCTCTGGCTGGTGGCTGAAGGGCCGATCGGCACCGCTGCCATTGAAGCCGGACTGTCTGCGGCAGAACAGGAACTGCCCGACGCAGAGCGCGGCCTTCTGGTTGAGCGCATCCGCAACATTGCCGCGGGCATTGAAACAGGTGAAGTCTCCAGCGAGGCCCATCGCGCCGCCGCAGCCGCCTATGTGGATGCGCTGGCCGCCTCCCGCCTGTGGATGAGCATCATTGTCATTGCGCTTTCGGTTGCAGGCGCATTCATCGGCATGACCCGGGTCAGCGCTGAGCGCCGCGCCCGCAACGAGGCCGAGCGTGTGGCGCGTGCCATCATGCTGGTCGCATCGCTGGTGGCGATTTTGACCACCATCGGCATTTTCATGTCGCTGATTTTTGAATCGGTGCGCTTCTTCGGCAAAGTGCCGCTCACCGAATTCCTGTTCGGGCTTGAATGGTCGCCGCAAACGGCCATCCGCGCCGATCAGGTGGGATCATCGGGGGCCTTCGGTGCTGTTCCGCTCTTCCTTGGCACCACGCTCATCATGCTGATCGCGATGGTGGTGGCAGTGCCGGTCGGCCTTTTTGCTGCGATCTATCTTTCGGAATATGCCGGCCCGCGCACCCGCGCCGTGGTCAAGCCGCTGCTTGAGGTTCTGGCTGGCATTCCAACCGTTGTTTACGGGTTCTTTGCGGCGCTGACGGTGGCGCCGTTCCTGCGCGAAATCGGGGCATCCATCGGTCTTGATGTGGCGTCGGAATCGGCGCTTGCTGCAGGCGCAGTCATGGGCATCATGATCGTGCCCTTCATTTCATCGCTGTCTGACGACGTCATCAATGCCGTGCCGCAGACGCTGCGTGACGGCTCCTATGCGATGGGCGCGACCAAATCTGAAACGATCCGCAAAGTCGTGCTGCCTGCTGCCCTGCCGGGCATCGTCGGCGCCGTGCTGCTCGCCGTTTCGCGCGCCATTGGCGAAACCATGATTGTGGTGATGGCGGCGGGCCTTGCCGGCAACCTCACCTTCAATCCGCTTGATGCGGTCACGACCGTGACGGTCCAGATCAAGACCCTGCTGGTGGGCGATCAGGAATTTGACAGCGCCAAGACACTCTCGGCCTTTGCGCTGGGGCTGGTGCTCTTCCTTGTCACCCTCGTTCTCAACATCATCGCACTGCGCACGGTGCAGAAATACCGGGAGAAGTATGACTGATACTCCCGCCACCCGGCCCGGCACGCCGCCAAAGACGCCTGAAGAGCATCTCTTCGAAGACACGAAGCTGCATCTATTCCGCCGTTATGCCGCCGAGCGCCGCTTCCGCCTCTATGGCCAGATCGCCATCATGGTGGCGCTGGGCATGCTGGGCGTGATGCTGTTCACCATTGTCGGCAATGGCTGGAAGGGCTTCCTCCAGACCTATGTCGCGCTCGATGTCTATCTTGATCCCGCAAAGATTGACCCCGCAGGCGCGCGCGACGAGGCGAAATTGCGCAGCGCCGATTATCTGCCGCTGATCAAGGATGCGCTGGATGAGGCGGTTCCGGGTGTGACAGAGCGCGCCGAACGCCGCCTGCTGACGGGCTTCCTGCGCAACAACCCGACTGTTCCGGTGCGCGACTTCGTGCTTGAGAACCCGCACCTGATCGGCACCACACAGCGCATCTGGATCGCTACGTCCGACGACATTGATGTGTTTGCCAAGGGCGGGTATGACCGCGCCATGCCGGAGGGCGACCGCCGCATCAAGGACATCGAGATCGCCTGGTACGACATGCTCTGGAACGCGGGCCGCATTGAGGTGCGGTTCTCCGACGTTCTGTTCAGCGCAGGCGACAGCCGCGAGCCGGAAAATGCGGGCCTTCTGGGCGCCATCATGGGCTCGGTATTCACGCTCCTTGTCTGCCTCATCATCACGCTGCCGATTGGCGTGCTGGCCGCGATCTACCTTGAGGAATTCGCGCCCAAGAACCGCATCTCGGACTTCATCGAGGTCAACATCAACAATCTGGCGGCCGTGCCCTCAATCGTGTTCGGTCTCCTGGGTCTTGCCATCTTCCTGCAATTCTTTGGCATGCCGCGCTCTGCGCCGGTTGTGGGTGGAACGGTGCTGGCGCTCCTCGTGCTCCCCACCATCATCATTTCCGCCCGCGCGGCTTTGAAAGCCGTGCCGCCGTCGATCCGCGAGGCTGCGCGCGGCGTTGGCGCCTCCGAATTGCAGGTCGTGACCCACCATGTTTTGCCGCTGGCCATGCCCGGCATCATGACCGGCACCATCATCGGCATGGCGCATGCGCTGGGTGAAACTGCGCCCCTTCTGATGATCGGCATGGTCGCCTTTATCGTGAATGTGCCCGAAGGGTTTACCGATTCGGCAACCGTTCT
>DEIC01000051.1:0-6348 GCA_002352285.1 Alphaproteobacteria bacterium UBA2784
TACCCATCTCTCAGGAAGGGCATTCAAACTTTTCTGAACAGTGGGAACCGTCATGAGATTGTCGGGCACGCTGCCGGGCCGATACATCCAATTCCAGACGGTGGTGAGAATGTTCCGGCGCGTGATACACTCAGGATTGCACTTCCCGCGTAAGGCGGCGGACTAGTAATCTTCAACTTCTTCGAGTTCTGTTGCTGAAACGTTAAAACGCGTTTCTCCCGCGTCTGATACGATACCGTAGCGGTCTGTGTCGATTTCCGCGAGTTCGCGGCCCTGAGAGTCGCTCCAGAATTTGCGCACGGCGCAACATACATGGCCTGGTTGGGGCCATGGTCCGTCGGCGGTCAGGTTCTCGCGCGTAAAAATGGGCACCTTATCCACGATGTGGTGAGACCGTCCCTCTGCATCGACGAAGGTGCCTGACACAAAGCCGGGTTGGTCGTCATCAACCCAACTTGTCAATGAAACGCGAAGCAGGTGCATGCAGTTCTCTCTTACTTGCCGAGGGAGTGTCGGCAGGGTGACACAGAGCGCTGTTGTTTGGCCAGTCCAGACAGCCCGATCTCATGCTTCGGTGCGGCCGGCGCATCATTGGAGACAACAAATGTTGCAAGGCATGGCCCGGGCATCGCCCGCATTTGGCATCTGTCACGCGTAGGCGACCCAGCCGCGCCAGGTCAGCGCCGTAAAGAAGGGCGTTACCTGCCCGAACCCGGCATTGCGCAAAACCGCCTCATCTTCATCCGGCGAGAGGATGCTGACATGCGCCGCCACAGCTTCGCGGGCCTTTGCGACTTCAAGAGGATCGGCGCCCATCGCCACCGGATAGGCCACATAGCGGTCAAGCCAAAGGCTGCGCGCGGGCTTTTCCTGGGGAAAGCTTGCATGGGCCGCAACAAAGGCTGCGCCCGGCTTTAGCCGCCTGTGGACTTCCCGAACGGTGCGGGTGCGCTCCGCCGCGTCGAGAAAATGGAGCGTCAACATACAGGTTGCGCCATCAAACGGGCCTTCGGGCGCATCCTCGATGTAGCCCTTGATGAGGCTTGTACGGTGCGCCACGGGTGCAAGCACGCGTTCGGCAAGACGCAGCATCTCTGCCGCCGGATCAACACCCGTGAAGTGCCAGGAAGGTTGCGCCGCAGCCATCGCTGCAATTTCGCTGCCACCGCCTGCGCCCAACACGAGAATGCGTGCGCCCTGTGGCGCCCGCTCGGCCAGCAGCAATGTTGTCATGCGGTGAAGCGCATCAAGACCGGGAACAAAGCGGCGCGGCCCCTCGCTGTAGCGGGCAACAGCTTCGGGGTTTTCGAAGGCCTTGAGGAAGATGTTTTCTTCAAGCGGCATTGTTGCGGCCCTGACAAATTCTGTGTTGGTTCTGGCGGGCAGCGGCCCGGTTCGGGAATTTTCCGGCAAGATCTGCCAGCGTGATGCTGTCAAACGACCCCAGCAGCAGCGCTTCTGCCCTGATGAGTGCGGCACTGAGGGCGTTATTCACAACCTGTTCTACAGCACAGTGTGATGCGTCATTCCGGTTGCCAATGGCAAAGAGCGGCGGTGCGCCAATTGCCTCATAGACCTCGCGCAACGTGATTTTGCCGGGCTGGCGCACAAGCGTCCAGCCGCCGCCCGGCCCCTTCAGGGAACGGACAAAGCGCTTGCGGCGCAGTCCGGCCAAAAGGCGGCGGATGACAACGGGATTTGTTGCCATGATGCCGGCCAGCCTTGTGGAGGTTACCGGCCCCTTCAGGCTGATCATGTGCAAGAGCAGGTGGAGTACGCCTGAAAGTCTTCCATCGGAAATCATGTAACTTTGCATGTTACAAAATATGCCGGGAGTCAATTGCGCAGGCGGGCGTGCCGCGCGCCTGCCTGCGGTATGGAAGATGCATTGGCGGCCATGCAGCTGAGCAGGCTCTACGCCGGCCTCTCTCGCAAGCAACAGCACTGCCGGACGGAAGGCCGCTGCGCACATCGCCTGGCCGCGCTTGTGGCGAGAACACGGTGCCCGAGTTCTCCGTCCTGTCGGATGCCAGTGCCCTGCCGCGCCGGTTCATTTGCGCACCGTGATCTGGCGCGCGAGGCGTTGCGGGTCAGTCCGGGCGCGTGAAGGATCAACGGGTCAGGGATGCGCCCTGGCCATTTGAGGATGACTGCACTCAGGGGCGGTGCAATGTCCGCACTCCCCGCATGCCATAGGCGCGGTGGCGCGGCCCGCCTGACCATGCACCGAACGGACGCCATGCGATCGGGCTGTGCGGACGATAGAAATCATGCGCGCCGGTGGGCCCATAGTAGCCGCCGCCGCGATAGCCAAAGCCCTTGTGCCGGCGCGGACTGCCCAGTTCGCGCGGCCAGCCTTCGACGTCCGCGTCGCCATAGGCATTGATGCGGCCATCGCCGTGCAAGCCGGTGAACATGCGCCCCGCAGAGTCGGCCAATGTCACCGTCCGCTCCCACAGGCTGCCCGAGAGATCCATGACCCAGTAGTGGGATGCACCCAGTGCAATGCGCGTTTCATCGCTCAGATCATTTTCGCTGGGCGTGTCTGCCGGCACGAGCGGGAAATTGCCGCGCAACGTCTCCAGCGTGCTGGCTGTGCCCCAGACATAACCACCTTTCAATGGCGGCTCGGGGCCGCGCGCCGCCTTTTCGAATTCAAGATCGGTCATCGGGCGCAAGGCCGCCCAGTCCAGAAAGGCAATGCCGTCCTCCCAGCTGATGAAATTTGCCGACCTTTCGGGTACAGCGGCTGTATAGCGGCCACCGACCAGATGAATGGTACCGTGATCACGCGCATAGGTGGGGCCTGCGAAGTTTGCCCGTGTGTCCGGCCCATATTGGTCAATGCCATTGAGGAACTGCGCGTGTTGCCCCTGTGTCAGCTCATACTTCATCATGTAAAAAGCGCGCGTGCCCTTTGGATAGGCAGCAGGAACGGGACCGTTGCCATCACCCATGTGGCTCAGTTTTGCCAGGATGCGGTAATTAAGGGCGCCGTCAAAGGGGCCAACTGGAATCTCGTCCTCGCTCTCAATCGGGAATGCGCCTGCAAAACGCCCGTCTGGCCCCGACCTGTAGAACGCGCCATAGACGAGTTCTTCCTCAGCGGCTGCGCCCGCCAGGAATGGCCCCTCGGGAATGAACACCATCTCGATGGCCAGCACATCAGCCCGGATGGTTTCGCGCGCCAGACCCTCTGTCGCGGCAGGATCAACCGGCACGCGCAATGACAGCGTGATGTCACCGCGATAGCGGCGGCCAGGCTCTACGAAAAATCCGGTTCTATCCGGTGCAACCGATGTGGTGATGCCAGCACTGCGGGTTGCCGCATCAAGTGGCACGACAACAGGATCGCCTGCGATTGCAGCGTGACGCGCTGCCTTTTCGCCATTTGCATCAATGCCCGTCAGCTTGACAGCAACCCAGACAGCATCGTGGTTGCGGCTGGTGCGCCAGCTGTTCTTCCATGAAAGGTGGAATTCGGCATAGGCAATGGGTGGCCCCATCTCCGCAGCCAGCTCAGCATGCGGCGCGCGGTTTTCGATCAGCACGATGGCGTCGGTTCGGAGCGAAGTCATGAATGCACCTTCAGTTGCGCCATGCGCTGGCTGGCCTGCCCAGAGTGCGGCCAGAAGCAGCCCTGCCGCTGCAACCGTTAGAATTCCCTGTTTCATCGATATCCGATGCTATGCGAGGGCAGGCGCACTGCGCCTGCGAAGTTCGGGCCTTGCATGCAGGAATCCTGCGTGCTGTGGTCTGTGGCTTCCCGCTTTCCTGAAAGGATGCCCGCCTGAACTCTCCAGCCAGACTGGCGCGCCGCCGCTCAAAGGTGCCGCTTCGTGACGGATACGATGGCGCGATCGTCACCTTGCTCCAGAAGAATGCCTGGCTCAGCTATGTGGAGTTGGGGCGCCTCGTGCATCTTTCGGCCAGTGCTGTGCAGCGCCGGGTGGAGCGCCTGCGCCGTGATGGCGTCATCCTCGGCGCGCAGGCCCAGATTGCGCCTGCCGCGCTTGGCCGGGGCATTCTCTTATTCGTGCTTGTCGAGCTGCGCGATGAATCTGCGCGACACCTGAAGGGGATGCAGCGGCAGATGATGCGTGAGCCCGGCGTCAAAAGCGTGCACTATGTGGCTGGCTCTACCGACCTGATTGTTGAATATCTCGCGGCGGCAATGGATGAATATGCAGCTTTTGCAGAGCGCTGCCTGAATGGTGAGGCAAATGTCAGGCGTTACTCGACGCTGACAGTGTTGAAGACCATGATCTGACGAGGGCAAGGATCAAGACGGCATGAACATGTCCCCGCCGCTGCCGAAATTCCGTGATCCCGACATCACCGCCAAGGGCGAGACGCGGGCGCAGGTGGCGTTTGGCGGGCTTGAAACGCTGTGGGTCAATACCGGCACGCTGTGCAACATCACCTGCGCCAGTTGCTATATCGAAAGCTCGCCGGAGAATGACCGGCTTGCTTACCTGCCGGTTGCCGATCTTGAGGCGGCACTTGATGAGGCGGCGGTGCGCGGCGAACCCCTGAAAGAAATCGGATTTACGGGTGGCGAGCCCTTTCTCAATCCGCAGTTCGGCGCGATGCTGCGTCTTTGTCTTCAACGCGGCTTTCGCGTGCTGGTGTTGACCAACGCCATGAAGCCGATGATGCGGCCGCATGTGCAGGCGCAATTGATGCACCTCGCGCCGCAGCGTGATCGCATCATCTTCCGCGTCAGCCTCGATCATTTCCGCGAGGAACTGCACGATGAGGAGCGCGGTGCGGGATCATTCGCACAGGCGCTTTCCGGCATGCGCTGGCTTGCGGCGCAGGGATTTGCGCTTGCCGTGGCGGGCCGCCTCAAATGGGGCGATACGGATGCGGCGATGCGCGCGGGCTTTGCGGAACTCTTTTCGCGTGAAGGCTTTGCCATTGATGCGCGCGATCCCGCCGCGCTCGTGATCTTTCCCGAGATGGATGAAATGGCCGAGGTGCCCGAGATCACGACAGCGTGCTGGGGCATTCTNNCAACGCTGGGTGAGGCATCGCGCGCCGTGAAGCTCAATCATCCGCATTGCGCCAAGTTCTGCGTGCTGGGCGGGGCCAGCTGCAGTTAGGGAGTGCCGTCTGGAAAAGCCCGGTTTAGGGCAATTCCGGCGCTGGCGGTAATCGCCTGATCCGGGCAATATCTGCCACATACATGGCGGAGGCCCGGATGAGTGATTTCACCATTCTTGTGCTGGACGGCGCGCTCGATACGTCCGTCGGCGCCACGCTTGATCTTCTCGGCGCAGCACGCACGCTTTCTGCCCGCGCCAAAACACCGGCGCCGCGCTGGCGTCTTGTTTCGCCCGATGGTGGAGACGTGAAGCTGAAATCCGGTCTTGTGGCGCAGACGCAAAAACTTGGCCCTCACCGGCAGGCTGACCCCTCGCTTTGGATCGTGCCCGGCATCGGGCTTGAAAGCGAAAGCGCCGTGATGGCGCTGCCGTCGCAGCGTGGCGCTCAGGCGGCGATGGACGCGCTGTCATCGCATCAGGCGCGTGGCGGGCGCATGGCGATCTCTTGCTCGTCAGTATTCCTGCCTGCCTTTGCCGGTCTGCTTTCCGGGCGGCAGGTGACAACGTGCTGGTGGCTTGCGCCCCTCATGCAGCGTCACTTTCCCGATGTGAAGGTCGATGCGGCGCGCATGGTGGTGGCGGACGGCAATCTGGTCACCGCTGGCGCTGCCTTTGCGCAGATTGACCTGATGCTGCATGTGCTGCGCAGTGAATACGGCCCCAAGCTTGCCGATCTGGTGGCCCGCCACATGCTGATTGACGCCCGCGAAGCGCAGGCCGCCTATGTGATCCCCGAAGTGCTGGCAAGCGGCGATGCGCTGGTTGGCCGCATCATTGCGCGCGCCGAAAAGGCGCTGCCCGACATTCCCTCGGTTGCCGCACTTGCAAGCGCATTCGGCATTTCCGAGCGCACCTTGTCGCGCCATGTGCGCCGTGCGACGGGCAAAAGCACAAAGGCGTTGCTGCAAAGCGTGCGTCTGCGCAAAGCGCGTCACCTTCTGGCGCAGAGCCGCATGCCGGTTGAGGACATTGCGGCGCAAGTCGGCTATGGTGATGCGACCGCGCTGCGCCGGTTGATGCGCAAAGTCACCGGCGCAAGCCCGCGCCAGTTCAGGCCCGGCCCATGACNNGGACGCGAAGGCTCGCACTATACGCGGGTTGCGCGCATTTTTGCGCATGAGGCGGGTCTGTTGCCGGGCAAGGACTTTGTGTTCATGCCGATTGCCGATCTGGGCAATCTTGATCCGTCGGCCTATGGCGGGCATCCGGCGCTGAAGCTGCCGTCCCTTCTGACCGACGA
>DEIC01000051.1:6450-7037 GCA_002352285.1 Alphaproteobacteria bacterium UBA2784
GATCTGAGCTTTCTGGAAGTGTCGCTCTTCTGCGCGTGGGAGCATCTGCGTTTCCGCAACACGCTGAGCCTTGAGGGATATCCCGAAATCGCGGCCTATGCGGAAAAATTCGGGCAGCGCGCGTCGGCCATCGCGACGCCCTATCGCTTCGTTCCACCGATCTGAGCTGACGCATTGCGCCTTGTTGCTGGCGTGGCGTGCGCCTGACGCTGCATCCGGCCTGTGCCATCACAACCCGACTAAGCCGGGGAGATGATGATGGCCGATGACGCGCTTCTGGATGATCCGCTTGACGACTTTTCGCGGCGCCGCTTTGTGCACGGCGACCTCAAGTTTTATGTGCTGTCTTCGGGCAAGGGGCCGGGCGTCATCATCATGCCGGAGATGCCGGGCATCAGCCCGCCGGTTGCGCGCTTTGCCCGCCATGTGCGCGAAGCCGGGTTCTGCGTGTTCGTGCCCTCGCTCTTTGGCCGCGATGGCGCGGCTGCGCGCACGAAAGAGGGCGTTGCCATTTTTCAGCGCACCTGCGTGCAGGCCGCCTTCATCGCGGCCGCCGATGGCGAGCGGCCGGTTGTGCACTGGCTGCG
>DEIC01000022.1 GCA_002352285.1 Alphaproteobacteria bacterium UBA2784
AAGCCACGCGGGCGGAGGCGCAAGAAACATTGCGCAATTCCTTGGTCTTCCCGCGATGTGTACATACGAGAGCCCAAAAGACAGGGGGAGGCGGAAGTGCGCTTGTTACGGCTGCGCCCCACTCACCCCCTCATCCGCGCGATCTGAAGTTCGATGCGCTTCAGTTCGCGGATGACGCGGTTTGCCTCGATGGTCGGCATCAGGCCCATCTTCACGGTTGCCGCCATCAAGAGCAGCGTCACCGATGGCAGGCCCCAATGCAGGGCGGAAAGCACGTCGCTGGTGCCAAAGAATTTCCAAGCGGCGTAAAGCCCGCCCAGAAATGCTACGCCCTGAAACACGGCGAGGATCACATTCACCCACCAGTTCCGGCCGGAAAAGATGGAGAGCGTCTGGCGCACGAAATGCGGTTCGGCGCTGATTTTTTCCATCAAAGCGCGTTCTTCGGCGCTCATCGCTTCGGCGATCAGGCGGTCAACGTCATTGCTGCTCATGGCTTTCTCCTTCAAGGGTCTGGCGCAGTTTCTGGCGTGCATGCATCAGGCGGGTTTTGACCGTGCCCTCCGGCACGTCGAGTGCGACGGCGATTTCCGCCACACTCATTTCGTCGAAATAGAACAACGCGATCGCCGCACGCTGGGCGGCGGGCAGATTGCGGATTGCGGTGCGCAGGCGCTCGATGTCGCTTTGTGTTGTTTCGGGGGCTGCAATATCCTCAGCCATGGGCTCGGCCTGAAGGGCGGCAGCCAAAGCGCGGTCTTGCACCTTGCGTTTGATGTGGCGCGCGGTGCGGCGCGTGACGATGCGATAGGCAAAGGCGGGAAAGGCGTTGGCGTCATCCAGCCGCCTCAGGCTCTTGATGATCTCGCCCCAGGCTTCCTGCACGATGTCGCGCGCGGCATCGGCCTCGCCGGAAAGGCGCGCGGCGTGGGCCGTCAGGCGCTTGTGCCAGCGCACCACCAGCGCCGACAGCGCCCTGGCATCGCCTGCGCGGGCGCTGGCGGCCAGATAGGCGTCGATTTCGCGCTGATGCGTTGCCACAGGAGAATCCGCCAGGGGAAAACCGGAGCCCAATCTTGCGGGCTGCACTCTAAGGTGGCGGGCTGGCGGCGTCCGGTTCAATGGGTTTGACGCGGATTTGGGCGCATTTCCTCCGTCTTGAACCCTTCAACAAGCTCGCTTAGGCTTTGAGTCGCTGGCCGGGAATTTGCCCGCGCCGCTTGCGGAGTTCAGTGCCTTCATCAGTACAGGGTGTCATCAATGCTAGCCGCCGAACGAGCCCCCGACGCGTGCCCCGCGCTGGTGCTCAACGCGGATTTCCGGCCCCTGTCCTATTTTCCGCTGTCGCTCTGGTCCTGGCAGGACACGGTCAAGGCCGTGTTTCTCGACCGCGTCGTCATCCTCAACCACTATGACCGTTTCGTGCGCTCGCCCTCGTTCGAGATGCAGCTGCCTTCGGTTGTGTGCCTCAAGGAATATGTGAAGCCGTCGCGCAATCCGGCGTTCACGCGCTTTAACGTGTTCCTGCGCGACCGGTTTGAGTGCCAGTATTGCGGCGAGCATTCGGACCTGACCTTCGATCACGTCATTCCGCGTTCGCGCGGCGGCAAAACCACGTGGGAAAACGTGGTGGCGGCGTGTTCGGCGTGCAATTTGTTGAAGGGCGGCCGCCTGCCGCATCAATGCGGCATGTATCCGGCACAGGCGCCCGCGCGGCCCAGCGTGGCCCAGCTGCACAAGCACGGGCGGCTTTTCCCGCCCAACTATCTGCACGAAAGCTGGACCGACTATCTCTATTGGGATTCGGAACTGGAGGAGTAGGCGGGTTCACGCCCTCTTGGCGTCGCGCCACATGGTCCAGATCGGCGGGCCGTCGGCGCGGGGGCGGTATTCGTTGAGCACGCGAAAGCCGTGACGCTCGTAAAGCCGCGTGTTCTTGGGATTGGAATTATCCAGCGAGGCGGCAAAACCCGTTGCATCCACGCGCGATAATGTTGCCTCCAGAATGGCGCTGCCCAGACCCATGCCCTGCATTGAGGGCGAAACGCCAAGAAAGAAAAGGTACCAGTGCGGCGCGGTCTTGGGATGGTTTTTTTCCATCGCCGCCATCATGGCAAGGGCGCGGGGAATGCGCTTCCACCCGCAGGCGCGCACGATGCGCGGGGCCATGGTGATCTGCTGACCCAATCCGGGGTTCAGGCTTTTGACGCCATCGGGCGGAAGCCAGACCGCGATTGCCTCAAAGCCCGGCGCGACATGACACTCATTGTGCGGCAATGACTGATCCATCAGCGCCATTGAAAAATAGGTTGAAAGCGCATCGCGCCGCCGCGCGCCGTCGCGGAAAATCCAGTCCATCACCGGGTCCGCAGCAAATGCATCGCACAGAAGATTGACGGCGGGTGAAAGCTCGCTCGCAGAAAAGCGGCGCGGGGCCGCAGCACCGCTGCGCGCCGCGATCACCGCATCGTCGTGCGGGCGGGGCTTTTCCATTTCAGATTTTCTCGGAAAGGCGGATCGCCAGGCGACAACCGGCCTTGATGGTCTCGCTCAAGAGGCGATAGGCGGGCGCCTGTTCCGCCCCCTCATTCAGCGCCGTGTCGCGGTGATGCGCCTCGTCGGCACGGAAACGCGAAACGATATCGAGCAATTCCGGGTCGCGGCCTTTCAGCTTTTCTTCCTGCCTGGCGTAGTGATCGTCGATCACCTCTTCCACGGCAGCGGTGCAGGCCATGGCCGCCTTTTCACCGATCAGCGCTGTCACAGCACCCAGCGCAAATCCTGCAATCTCCCACACCGGGCGAAGCGCCGTGGGGCGCACGCCGCGCTCTGCGATCAGGCGGTCAAAGGTTTGCAGGTGTTCTTCCTCTTGCGCCGCCATTTCGCGGATCAAGGCGCCAGCCCGCGCCGTTGCAGGGCGATTTCCAAGGATGGCCAACTGGCCCTCATAGATGCGCACCGCACCATACTCACCGGCGTGATCGACGCGGATGATCTCGTCAGTTTCCTGTTTGGTCAGTGTGGCGCGCGTGGGTGCCGAGGGCGCATCACCGACGCGCGGAACCGGCCTTTTGCGTGCGTGCCCTTCACTCACGCGGCTTCTGCCTTCGGTGCGGCCGCCGGCTTTGGCCAGACGGCGGCAAAGGCAAGACCCGCAAGGCCAAGCGAGATCAGCGCGTTCCAGCCCGCCATGGAAAGACCCAGCAGTGACCACGGCGCTTCGTCGCAGCGCACGGGGCGCGACGAGAAGAGATCATCCGTGGAGTTCAGCACGTTGGGATCGCCTGCCGTGCAGGAGGGAAAGCCCGGCCAGAATTTCCACTCAACGCCTGCGTGATAGATCGCAATGCCTGCGCCAATCGCCAGCACAAGCCCGGCCAGCGCCACAGCGCCGCGCGTGACATTGGGCGAGAAGCGCCGCGTTGAACCCGCCCAGGCGGCAAACAGGCCGATGGCCGCCACGGCAAAATGCGGCGGGCGCTGCCACAGGCACAATTCGCAGGGCTGCAACTCGCCGACATACTGGAAGAGATAGGCTGCCGCGATCAGCAGGATCGAACCGCCCGCGCAGACGAGCCCGGCAATGGCAGGGTCAAGCAGCGAGACCGGTTTTGCGGCGGAAGGCGACATCTCAGTCATGCAGGTGATCCGCTTTCGGGCGCCAGCGCGTGCTGTGGGCGCGGGCTGACGTGCCAAGTGTTCAGGACAGGCCCACTTGATAGTCGTAACCGAAGGGATGGACAAGGTTACGCTGTGTCACGGCGGCCATGAAATTGCGGTCATCCGCCGAAAACCATGTGGACCAGTGGCGCTTTTCGTCGCGCACGACCACGCGCTTCTGCCGGTCATTGCTGGTGGCTGCCATTTCATCCTTGGTGGCGCGCGCCGCCCCCAGAGCAGCATGCTCTGCGGCGATGCGCGAGAAGCCGAAATGGGCAAGGGTTGCAAGCGTGGCGGCGGTGGGATCCTTCACCATGTCCTCGTAACGGATCACCAGGAACCGCGCCGGATCGCGCGCCTGCATGCCGCCCCATTCGTTGAGAAAGCGCATGCGCATCCAGATGTCGCTGTTGAAGCGGATGCCCGTGCTCCGTTTGCGGAAGCGCACGTCGCCGCGCAGATAGGTGGAGAAATCGCAATTATAGCGATCCTTCCACTTCTCATAGTTGGAGACGAGGGCAGCGCGCAGATCGCGCACCAGAATGACATAGCGCGGAAAATGCAGCGCGTTGCGGATGAAGGCGCGGCGCATCAGCCGATGCGGCATGGTGTGCGAGTGTACGGTGACGGGAAAACTGAAACGCGACGCCAGTTCGCGCGGCGGGCGGCGCGGATGGCCGCACAGGCGCTCGTCCTGGATATTTTCCGGCGGTGGCGCACCATAGGCAGCAGCGATGGCATGACCCATCATGAATTTCAGCCAGTGGCTGCCCGCCTGCGGCACAGAGACGATCCAGCCATCGACATGGCGGTGGCGGATGGCGGCCGCGTTCGTCCAGCCCTGGGTAAAGGCGCGGAACTTGAACCAGGCGTGGTCATCCATCAAAGGCATGGGCCTTGGGTGTCACGGCTTGGGCTTTCCTGTCAAACGGGGGGCAGGGGCGTTGCGGCGAGCCGCGTTGACGGGCGCGCCGCACCCGCCTAGAAGAAGCGCCGCAGAAGAGGCCCCTGTGGCGGAATGGTAGACGCGGCAGACTCAAAATCTGTTGCCCTTACGGGCGTGCTGGTTCAAGTCCGGCCAGGGGCACCA
>DEIC01000133.1 GCA_002352285.1 Alphaproteobacteria bacterium UBA2784
TCGATCTGCCCGCCATCGGCGATCTTCACGTCAAAGCAGTCGGCGGCCGACCGCTCGGCCTTCATGCGGCGGCGCATGGCGCGCGCATCGCGGAAAATGTCAAAAGCTATGGCCGGCCGCATCAGCGCGCCGTCAATGGCCGCCTGCACTCTGGCGATAAAGCCGTCATCACCGGCAATCACCCGCGCCTTCGTCAGCGCCATGCGCTCCCACGTCCACGCTTCATCGCGCTGGTAGGCAATGAATGAGGCAAGCCGCGTTGCCACTGGCCCCTTGTTGCCCGACGGGCGCAGCCGCATGTCCACGTCATAGAGCCGGCCCTCGGCCGTCAGCGACGTGAGCGCCGCGATCATGCGCTGGCTGACCTTGGCAAAATACTGGCTGGGTGCCAGTGGCCGCGCACCATCCGACTGGACCACTTCATCGTCAAACTCATAGATGAACATGAGATCAAGATCAGATGCCGCCGTCATCTGCCGCGCGCCGCATTTGCCCATGGCGACAATCGCACAATGGCTGTCAGGCACGGCGCCATGCTGCCGCACAATGTCTGCGCGCACATGGGCGAGCAGTCCTGAAACCAGCACCGAGGCGACATCCGCATAGGCGCGTCCGGCTTCAATCGCGCCTGCATGACCGCGCAACAGCGAAAGGCCGATGCGGAAACGCTGCTCATTGGCGATGCGGCGCGCCGCATCAAGCACCCCCTCCAGACTTTCGGCATTTTCAGTCTGCTGACGGAACAGGTTTTCAACCTCAGCCTCATCTGGCAGCCGCAGCAGGAAGGCGGGATCAAGCATCGCATCGATCACGCCTGGCCGCTGCGCCAGATGACGTGCGATGCGGGGCGCCTGACCCAGCACTTCCACCACCAGCGCCATCAATGCCGGATTGGCCTGGAACAGCGCAAACAGCTGCACACCTGCGGGCAGCCCGCTGACAAACCGGTCAAAGCCCAACAAGGTCTGGTCAGGATCAGGCGCGCGGGCGAAATCGGCGATCAGCGCGGGCAACAGAGCGGCGAGCTTTTCGCGTGCCCGTGGCGAACGCGTCGCGCGAATGCGGCCCGCCGTCCAGTTCTGGATCAGCGGCGCCAGCTCGGTCCCGCGCTTGAACCCCTGCGCCTCCAGCGCAGCGCCCAGCCGCGCCACATCGTCCTCCGTTACGAGACTGATGGCCTGCGCCCTGCCCTCACCGGCGGGCGCATTGTCGAACAGGCTGTCGAAATGCCGCTCAACATTGGCAAGATGCGCCAGAAGCTCGGCGCGGAATGCATCCGCGTCGTCATAACCGGCGAAATTGGCGATGCGGGCAACACCTGCGGCATCGGCGGGCAGCTTGTGGGTCTGCTCGTCATCGGTCATCTGCACGCGATGCTCGACCGTGCGGAAGAAACGATAGGCACGCATCAGCTCATCGCGCGTCACATCGGGCACATGATTGAGCGCCACCAGGGCATCCAGCATGGCGCGCGTTTCCCTCCCGCGCAGGCGCATCTCGCGCCCGCCCAGCACCAGCTGCCGCGTCTGCACATAGAACTCGACTTCGCGGATGCCGCCGCGGCCCAGCTTGATGTCATGGCCTTCCACCGCAATGGTCTTGTGGCCGCGCGCGGCGTGGATCTGCCGCTTCATCGCACGCATGTCGTCAATGGCGGCATAGTCGAGATGACGGCGGAATACGAAGGGCGTCAGCATGTGGAGAAATGCCTCGCCCGCCTTGCGATCACCGCCCACCGCACGCGCCTTGATGAAGGCGGCGCGCTCCCAGTTCTGGCCCATGCTCTCGTAATAGATTTCGGCGGCAGGCGCGGAAATCGCAACCTGCGTCGCCGAAGGATCGGGCCGAAGCCGCAGATCGCAGCGGAACACATAGCCATCAGCCGTCACCGTCTGGATGGCGCGCACGATGTCCTGTGTCAGGCGCACGAAGAATGGCGCCTCCTCCTGACTGCCGGCCAGCTTCAGATGATCCGGCTCGAAGAAGACCACGATGTCGATGTCGCTGGAATAATTGAGCTCGCGCGCGCCAAACTTGCCCATCGCCAGAATGATAAGTCCGGAACCCTCCTCGGGCGCCTCGCGGTTCTTCAGCACAATCTTTCCGGCATCATGCGCCGCGCGCAGATGAAAGCGTGTCGCCGCACCGATGGCGGCTTCCGCCAGATCAGAGAGATGACCTGTCACCTCAAAAAAATCGAGCGCCCCGCCAACATCTCCCAGCGCAATGGCAAGGGCCGCCTTGCGCTTTGCCCGCCGCATGGCGGCATGAAGCGCATCAACACTTTTCTCGCGATCAGCTGCCGCCATCTCCTCAAGCGCATCCTGGGTCACCACCTGCGCGCCGCGCGTCAGAATCGCATGAAGCGCCTCCTGTTCGCGCAGCATCAGGCGCGCGAGATAGGGCGATGCCCCGCTGACATGCATCACCAGATGGCGACAGGCCCCATCGCGCAGGACCGCGCCAAGGGCGCTCTCCGCCGACTCGCCAAGCCCCTCCAATGTGCGCTCCGCCCGCGCAGGATCATACGGCCCCGGAAGCAGGACAGCGGCAGGAAAGAGGCTGGTCGTCTCGCTGGTCATGAAACGGCAGGACCGTGCTGGCAATGAAAAGGCCTGCCCGGATTGCGCCGGACAGGCCCCTCATTCTTGCCTGCCCCGAAGGACAGGTGAAGATGCCGCCTGGATCAGCAGCCCGCGGCCTTCTTCAGGTTCGCGGCCGGCTTGAAGCGCAGGCCCTTTGACGCCTTGATCTTGATCGCTTCACCCGTCTGCGGGTTGCGGCCCATGCGGGCAGCGCGCTTCGAGACGCGGAAGGTGCCGAACCCGCCGATGGCGAAGCCCTTGTCCTTGCCCGCCTTCAGACCGGCTTCGATGGACTCGAAAACCAGGTCGACGGCGCGCTTGGCTTCCGCCTTGGAGAGATCGCCCTTCTTGGCGACCAGTTCGATGAAGTCTGCTTTGCTCATGTCGGAATTTCCCTCGAATCCGTGAATTGCGCGCAACATATAGCAGCGGCCCAAAATCACCGCCACTACATGAGCCGCATTCTTATGCGGTTTTGCGCGATGCATAGAGCAAAAATCCGCATCCCCGTGCGGTTTTTGGAGTTGCATGGTTTGGCACTTTCGTGACTGACAGCACGAATCAATCTGGTGGGGCGCGTCGCCTGACCAGTTGCACGCGCGGTTCCTGTGCCTAAACTCGCAGCCAACGCCGCACAGTCGGGAACACTCCCGGTTTGGATTTCCGGCAAGAGGCAGTTCTCCGGTTTCATGGCGTCCACAACTCCCACAAAACGCAATGCATCGCGCGAGAGGGTCGACACCAGCGTGTCGATCGCGGGCACCAGGGCTGCGTCGCGCTTTGGCCAGATGGCATGGGCGCTGAGCGAGTTTGCGTCCGGCCCTTACTTCATCGTCATCAACATCTTCGTATTTGCGACTTACTTCACATCCACCGTTGTCGGCGACGGCGTGAAGGGTCAGGAATACTGGGCCTATCTGCAGGGCGGGGCCGGATTTCTGATTGCGCTGATGTCGCCGTTCCTCGGTTCGCTCGCCGATGCGTCAGGTCCGCGCAAGCCGTTCGTCCTTTTCTTCAGCATCATTGGCGTTCCGGCGATGTGCGCGCTGTGGTTCGCAGCACCCGGCGATATCGTCCCGGCTTTTGTTGCATTGATTATCGCAGCCGTGGCGATGGAATTCTCCGGCGTCTTCCAGCAGGCGATGCTGCCCTCTGTTGTCAGTGCACGCCGCGTCGGATTTCTCTCCGGCCTCGGCTATACGCTTTCCTATGTCGGCGCGACTTTGGTGTTCGCGCTCTGGCTCCTGTTGCCCCAGACCGGCTGGCTCGAGGGCATGCCGGAAAACACGCATGAGCGTCTGGCGGGCGTGTTGTGCGCAATCTGGTACATGATCTTTATCCTGCCGCTCTTCATCTTCACGCCCGACCTGCCGCATTCGGGTCTGCCTTTGCGCAAGGCCGCGGCCAAAGGTTTACGCACACTCGGAACGACGCTGCGGCGGCTGGACCATTATCGCAACATCGCGGTCTATCTGATCGCGCGCCTGCTTTATTACGATGGCCTGACCGCCGTCTTCACCTTCATCGGCCCCTTCGCGCATTTCACCTTTGGCTGGTCAACCGAGAAGGTCGGGCTCTATGGCCTCGTCATCATTCTGACGGCTGCCATCAGCGCGAGCTTTGGCGGGTTGATCGACGATCTCATCGGCTCGAAGCGCACCATCCAGCTTTCCCTGATCGCCTTCTCGCTGGGACTGGCGGGTAATCTCGGCATGTCGCCCGACACGATCCTTTACGTGATCCCGGTCAGCGCCGGGATGTCGGCAATGCAGGTGCCACTGGTTGGCCCGTTGCTTTCCATGCTCGGCTTTACAACCTTGCCAGAGCAGCTCTTTGTCGTCGTTGGCGTCTTTGGCGGCATGTTTGCAGGCCCCGCCCTATCTTCCAGCCGCACCATGCTGGCGCGCATTGCGCCCCCCAGCATGATCGCCGAGTTCTTCGGGCTTTACACGCTGACCGGCCGCGCCACCGCATTTCTGGCGCCGCTGACGATTGGCGCAGTCACGCATTTCACGCAGGACCAGCGTTCCGGCCTCATGGTGATCTTCGTGTTCATCGCTTTGGGATTCATCGGGCTTCTGGCTGTGCGCGAGAAGCAGACAGAGGCACTGCAACACCATTAGCAGTCGCGGTCGGAAAGCCAGACCCAGCTCAAGACTGTCTCCCAGGTCGAACACGGCTCTTCGACAGGCGTGTGGTCGAAGGTGGACTCGCAGGCCAGACTGTCCGTCTCGCAATAGGGCTCATCGCGCGGCGCAACGATGATCTCGATCTGGTCAAGCACGACATGCGGATTGGGGCCCGACGACATGAAGGCTTCAAGGAACCGCGCCTTTTTCAGAGCGTCCACATCGGTCCACAACGTGCCGCCATCGGGCAGCTCGCCATAGGCATAGCAGGAGACGTCAAACTTGATGACGTCCCCCTTCCCAAGGTCACCCCGGAAGACCTGCACCACTTCGCCGGTCACGGCGCAATCGCCCATGCCGCCATCAGGTGCGCGCACATGGGTCACCCGGATCTGGACATGATTGGCGGCAGTCCGCCGCCCTTCCTCGTAGACTTCAGGCGCCATGACCGCCCCGGCCGGCGCCGCGCAGACGAGCGTCAGGGCCGCAGCGGCAAGACGGCGCGCAAAGGCAGAAGATGTCAGACGGTGGACAGCCATCCGTCATTTGGTAAAGAGACTGGCTTCCCAAGGTCAAGAGATTGTGCCGGGTGGAACGCACAAGGGGCCGCTCCACCGTCAGGGTGTCGCAATTATGCTGCTGTGGATCATCGTTGGTGCGGGTGCGCTGGCCGCGTCATTGGCGCTTTTCTGGCCTCTGCTGCGTCGCGGCACGCCAGATGCGCTCGCCAAAGATGACGCAACTTTAATCTACGCGCGACAGCTTGCCGAACTTGATGAGGAGGAGGCCGCAGGCCGCATCACGCGAGAGGAAGCAGAATCGATCCGCCGAGAGACGGGTCGCCGCATGATCGCGGCAGCAAGATCGCAAAAGCATGTTGACCGCGCCGGCCCGCAGGCGCGCCCGCTGCTGTTTGCAGCATGCGCCGTTCTGGCTGCGACTGCGAGCATCGGGCTTTATCTCCATTGGGGATCACCGGACGCAGCAAACCAGATTGATCGCGACATGGCCCGCCTCGAGGGCGCCAGCGCCGAAGAGCTGATCGCCATTCTCACGCGGCGCATGGTCGAGAGTCCGGGCGATGCGCAAGGCTGGAAGCTTCTGGCCAAGGCGCTGGCTGAACGAGACCGATATGCCGAAGCGGCGCAGGCCTATGCGCGCGCCATCGCTGCATCGACCGATCCTGATGCGCGGCTTCTGGGCGACTATGGTGAGGCGGCAACGATTGCCGAAGGCGGCACCGTGCCACCAGAGGCCATCGTCGCCTTTGAGCGTGCCCGCGCACTGGAACCGATGGACCCGCGCCCACGCCTTTATCTTGCGATGGCGCAAGAGCAGTTCGGTGACGTTGCAGGCGCCATCAACGCGCTCGAGTCATTGCTTGATGACTCAGCCGAAGATGCGCCCTGGCGGCCATTGGTGGAGCGCCAGCTGCTGCGCATGCGCGGCGCGCAGTCCGGTGTTGATGCTCCCGACATCCAATCAATGGTCGATGGCCTTGCCGCGCGACTGAACGAAAACCCCAACGACCTCGACGGCTGGCTGATGCTGATCCGCGCTTACGAAGTCTTGGGCGACACGGCCAAAGCCCAGGCCGCCCGCACCCGCGCACGTGAGATATTCGCTGACGACGCCGATGCGCTGGCGCGCATTTCTGCGGGAAGCGCACCGTAGCGCGGAAAGCATTCGGCGTTTCCTGCTTCACCGTTTTATGGCACACTGCCTCGCATGAGTGACCTTGAAAAGCGCATTACTTCTGATCCCGGCCTTTGCGGCGGCAGGCCATGCATCCGCGGGTTGCGCATTCGCGTGGCTGATGTGCTCGACCTTCTGGCGGCCGGGCTTTCGCCTGCACAAGTCGTCGAGGAATTGCCAGATCTCGAGCTCGATGACGTGAAAGCCGCTCTGGCCTTTCGTGCATCTCATTAGTTCCTGAAATCAAACGCGCCATCGCCAGCCACATAGCGCGCAAAGGCGCCGCCTTCGAGCCAGGCTTTTGCCTGCGCATCATTGTTCAGCGTGGCTTCCCAGAACGCCAGCGAGCCCTGACAGATGATGTCGTGATAGCGCGGATAGCGGTCCGGGCTCACGCTGCGCCCGGCAACCGGATCGCGGCCCGAAAA
>DEIC01000062.1:0-292 GCA_002352285.1 Alphaproteobacteria bacterium UBA2784
ATTTCAGCGCGTCTTTCAGCCAGATGCGGCGGCGTTCGCTGTCGTGAAGGTCCATGACGGTTTCATCGGGCAGCGCGCGGTCATCGGCCAGACTGTCCTGCCAGGCGGCGTCACCATCTTCGCCGAAGGTCGCGTTGAGCGAACGGTCGCCCGCCGTGATACGGCCTTCCATTTCCTCCACGTCGCGCACATCGACATTGAGCTTGCGGGCAATCTCGGCGCGCGCGGCGCTCGTCATCGGGCCATCGCTGTTGCCGCCAATGCGTGCACGCAGGCGGCGCAGATTGAAGAA
>DEIC01000062.1:451-8845 GCA_002352285.1 Alphaproteobacteria bacterium UBA2784
TTGATGAAGCGGCGGTTCGCGCGCTGGCTTTGCTTGTGCTCTGCCGATGCCATGGCCCATGCCCCTGCGTTTGTTCCATCCTTGATACGCAGGATGGGGCGGAGTGGATCAGCGGGGAGAAGGGGGTTTCCCCCAACGAAAAAGGCCCGGCGCTGGGCCGGGCCTTTTCCACGATCATCAAAGGGTCAAGCGGCGGCGGCGGGCGCCGGGGTCTTGGCAAGGGCTGCTTCCAGACGCTTGACGGCGGCGTCTTCGTCGAGGCGTTCAACCGCTGCGACTTCACGCACCATGCGCGACAGGGCGGCCTCGTAAAGCTGACGCTCCGAGTAGCTCTGCTCCGGCTGGCCGCTGGCGCGGTGCAGGTCGCGCACCACTTCGGCAATGGCGATCAGATCGCCCGAGTTGATCTTCGCCTCGTATTCCTGGGCGCGGCGGCTCCACATCGTGCGCTTGATGCGCGCGCGGCCGCGCAGCGTCTGCATGGCGCCTGCCACGATATCGGGATTGGCCAGCTTGCGCATGCCAACCGCCTTCGCCTTGGCAGTCGGAACGCGCAGGATCATCTTGTCCTTCTCGAAGGAGATCACGAAGAGTTCGAGCTTGGTGCCCGCCACTTCCTGCTCCTCGATGCGCACGATACGGCCCACGCCATGGGCCGGATAAACGACGAAATCATTGGTGCGGAAATCCGCACGCTTGACGACAGCAGGCTGCGGCTTGGCCGCAACGGCCGGCGCAACAGGCGCCTTCTTGGGCGCAATCGGTGCAATCTTTGCCTGCGACCCCGCCTTCGCAGTGACAACCTTGCTCATGTCTTCCTTCACTCCGACACCGGTGGAGCGGCCTTGTTATGACAACCCCATGTCACTTGGGCTGCCGCCGCATTCTCGTTTTTCTGTCAGGCAGACCTTCCATCTGCCTGCACGCTCTTCCCCCATCCAGCCGGTGCGATGTTCTCTGGCAAAAGCAGAGCCCCCGTAATTGTGCGCCTGCGAAAAGACTCGCTAGCGGCAATCGCGGGAACGTCAGCCCTCTGTCGAGGGCTGTGCTGAGACGCAGAACTCTGTCCGTCTGGTGGATTCCAAGTGTGACGAATGTATCACAGATATCCCCGGGATGAAATGGCCCCGGTGCGAAGGCGTTGGTGATTCGTGAAAATTGGTAAGTCTGGCTGTCCGAAAGTGCTGGCTAAATCATTGATTTGTCTTAGTGTGATTTTCCGTTGTGAAATGACAATTCGTCACAGGCGTCACAATAGCAACGACGTTTCCGTTTGAGTCATTTCGTCAGGCGACTCAAGTGCCCTCGCCGGGCTTGTCCGAGAAGTCCTTGGGATATTTGCCGGTCTTCTTGGCCCAGGCGTCGGCATCTTCGGGCGGTGTGCCCTTGGCGGTGATGTTGGGCCAGCTGGCGGCATATTTGCGGTTGAGCTCCAGCCAGGCTTCCAGCCCCGGCTGTGTGTCGGGCTTGATCGCGTCAACCGGGCATTCGGGTTCGCACACGCCGCAATCGATGCACTCGTCCGGGTGGATGACGAGCATGTTCTCGCCCTCATAGAAGCAATCGACGGGGCAGACCTCGACGCAATCCATGTACTTGCACTTGATGCAGGCCTCGACCACCACATACGTCATCGCATCAATCCTTCACTTCGCCCTCAGGCGCTCCATCACGCGGCGGCGCGCATCGCCGCGATCCCGCTCGCTCACATGCAAAAGGCCGCCCAGACGGCGCATCAGATTGTCTTCATAGGCATCCAGCGTTCCGTCCGCATAGACCACCTCCCACAGCATTTCAACGAGGCCGATGCGCTCGGCTTCACTGAATGACCTGACGATGCGGTCTGTGAAACGGTAGAGCTCAACGGCCTGTTTCTGGCGGGCCTCGGCAAGGGCGACCAGCTGGCGTGCAGCCGCATCGGTCAATTTCAGTTTGCGGGCAATCAGGTCCATGATGGCCGCATGTTCCGTGCTGCCATAGTCGCCATCCGCCTCGGCCGCCTCCAGCAGAAGAACGGTCATGGCAATGTCGCGGTCCGGGAACTGGGCGGCGTGGGGCGGCTCTTTCAATCCACCTTCCAGCAGCAGGGACTTGATCCTGTCGAGCATGGGCTTGCGATTAACCCTTGGGCGGGTTCTGCACAAGGGGCGCAAATGCGCACGTCCTGCCGTGTTTTTGCCGTGTTGGCGGGCATCAATGGCTCCCTCGCCCCGGCTCTTCCAGCCCAACCGGGCAGGGCGTGACAAGCGCAACGGGCAAAGCTACATCCTGTCAGGGGCGTTCCGGCATTGCCGGGGCGCAATCTTCGGGAACGGCAGAGAGACGGACGGCCAGAGATCCATGCATCAGGTCTTCATTTCCTATGCGAGTGAGGATGCGCGTGTCGCCAACGAGATTTGCGCGCGGCTGGAATCGGGCGGCGTGCAGTGCTGGATCGCACCGCGCAACATCGCGCCCGGCTCCGACTATGCCACCGCCATCGTCAAGGCGATCGAGAACTGCTCGACCCTGCTTCTTGTCTATACCGACAAGGCGAATGAAAGCCCGTTCGTGCTGAAAGAGGTTGAGCGCGCTGTCTCCAAGCGCAAGCCGGTGCTCACCGTGCGCCTGACGGCGGCAGAGCCGAGCCCGGGTCTTGAACTCTTCATCGCCTCAACGCAGTGGCTTGACGCCGAGAAGGAGCCGCTGGAGCAGAGCCTCGGCCGCCTGTCGGCGGTGCTTTCCAAGCAGGGTGGCGCCACGAAGGCGGAAGGCGGCTCAACGGCATCGGCTGCGCCATCGCACACGATGTCGGATTATTACCGGCCGCCGGCGCCGCAGCGCGCGCCCATCAAGGTGCCGCCTGCAGCCGGCTATGCGCTCGCCGGCGTTGCAGGTGCGGGCGTGATCGGCGCCATACTCTGGCTCTCTGGCGCGTTCGGGCCCTCAACGCCCGTTGGCCCGGGCACCGATACGCCGCCGGTCGTCACCACCAATGACACCACCGGCGATACAACCGGCGACACCACGGGTGACACGACGGGCGAAACCGAAAACAAGGGCAGCGAAGACAATTCTGCCGACAACACGGCCAACACGCCGCTCACCGTGCCAGAGACGACGCCCGATCAGGTTGCCGAAAATGCAATCGCCGGCGTGTGGCGTGGCGACACCTATGACATTTACGGCGTCAACTCGACCATGACGCTCACGCTTCATGGGGACGGCAGCTTCAATCAAACCAACGTGTCAGCCACCGGCTTTGAGCTGGAAGTCTGGGGCAAGTGGGAATCCAGCGACACGATGCTCGTGCTCAACTATGACGGCTGGAAGCCTATGGAAAATTGTACGCGCCCGGCGGGGTGCAGCATGATCCAGCTCGGCAATGGCGATGACATTGCCTATGAGCTGAAGGGCACGCAGCTTGTGACCGACTACGGCACCTTCAGCAGGCAGTAGGCCGGGTGGCGCGCAAGCCAGGCAATTCGATTTACTATTCTGTCTTGCATGCCTCCCCCAAGGGGGCGGCGGAAGAAGTTCTTCACCCGCCCACATCCTCATAAAGCGTTGCGGCGAGGGCGGCGTTGCCGCGCCGCCCGGCAAACGCTGTCACCCGCACAACGCGGATCGCATTGCCTTGCGGAAATGTCAGCACGTCGCCCACGGTGACTGACGCACCGGCCTTTTGCGCGTGTTCGCCGTTGATGCGCACGCGGCCCTCTTCGATGGCGGAAACGGCCAGCGGGCGCGTGCGGAAGAAACGCGCAATCCAGAGAAATCTGTCGAGGCGCTGGGCCGTCATGCTCAGGAAGGGGTTTCACCTTTCAGCCGGGCAAGGGCTGCAAACGGATTGTTGGGATCGTGCTGCGGCGCGCGCTCCTGATCGCGCCACTCGCGGGGGCTGCGCTCGCCTTCCGGCCTGCGGGGCCGTGTGTTGCGGCTGTCGCGTTCGTCGCGGCGCGTACCTCGGTCCTCGCGCCGTCCCTCCCTGGCCGCGTTGTCGCGGAACGGACGGCGCTCGCGCTCACCCTCCTCGCGCTTGCCGCGCTGCTCGGGACGGCCTTTGAAGCGGGGATGGCTCGGGCGTTCATTTTGCCTTGGCGGCGCAGCGCGTTCTGTTGCAGGCGCTGATGGCTCGGCAGGGATCACAGCTTCGGCGGCAGGCGCTGCATCGGCGGGCGCTGACTGCACCGCAGTGGGTGCAATGGCGCGCTGCGGCTTGCGGCGGCGGCGGCGCCTTTTGCGTTCGGCGTCCTTTGGCGCTCCTTCTGCGGGCGGCGAGGCGGTGACCGCAGCACCCTCTGCCGAAACAGTTTCTCCGGCAGAAGACGCTGCCGCAACTGGCGCATCGGCAGACTTCTCGCGGCGCGGCCTGCGCAGGCGTGCGCCGGTTTCGGGTTCACCTGCACGGCGGCGCGGGCGCCACATTTCGCGCGTCACGCCGTCTTCACCGGTTACCGGCTGCATGCGGAAGCCAAGACCCGACAGCACCACACCCGCATCCGCCAGATTGCAGCCCAGCACGCTCATCATCTGCGGCGTGACCGGAAACGGTTTCAGCAGTTTGTCGTCGCTGCGCTGGGCTTCAATCAGATCGCCAAACTTTTCCAGAATGTCAAAGCGCACCGCGCGCGTGCCAAATACGCGATAGCCCATCGCCTGATAGATTTCAGGCGGCGTCCCGGCATCGGCCACAAACGAGGTAAGGCCGGGTGCTGGCAGTTCCGGCAGGCGCGGCGCGCGCGCTGCAATTGCCGTCAGCATGGCTTTCAGGCGCGCGGCTTCGGGTTTGACGAGCGCTGGCATATAGAGACTGAAGCGGCCAAAGCGCAGGCCAAGAATCTTGAGCGCGCTGCGCTCCTGCGGCGTGAGCGCCTTGGCTTCTTCGCGCACCTGGGCACGGTCGATATAGCCCATGCCCTCCAGCAGGCGGAATGCCATGCCGCGCGCGCCTGCGGTAAAGCCCTTGGGGGCGGCGGCCTCGCGCTCCAGCGCCAGCGCAATTTTTGCGAGCGGTGCAAGGCGCTTTCTGATCTGGCTTTCCACCCATTCGCGCATGCGGCCTTGTGCTCGAGCATAGGCCGTGGGCGTGGCGCGGTCATCGGCAATCAGGGCCACGCGCGGATTAAGCGGGTTGGGCCCCGCCTCAAGCTTTGCAATCGCCGAACCATCCCACCAGAGCTTGCCATGCTCCGACAGCGTGATCTCGTTATCCGCGGCTTTCGCAATGTTGAAGGCGCGCGCCGCAATCTCGCCCTGCAGGCCGCGCAGGGCCGCACTGCGCAGCGCCTTGCCGTGCGGGCCATCGGGTGCGCGTGGATCAGGCGCAAAGACAAGGCCGTTGAGGCGGCCGACATATTCGCCATCAACGGTGACTTCGCCCTCTTCGCCGATGATGGCGGAAAATTCTTCGCCCGCGCGCAGACGCTTCATCAGCACCGAGGTTCGCCGGTCGATGAAACGCTGGGTGAGTTTCTCGTGCAGCGCATCTGACAGGCGATCTTCCACCGCGCGCGTTTCCGCCTGCCAGCGCGGCGCGTCCTTCAGCCAGTGGGCGCGATTGGCGGCATAGGTCCAGGTGCGGATCTGCGAGATGCGCTGGGCAATCAGGTCAATGTCGCCTTCACCGGAATCAAGCGCGCGCACTTCGCGCTCCATATAGTCAGCGGGGATCACGCCCTCGCCCGACTGCAGGAAGCCGAAGATGCGCGCGACTAGCCGCTTGTGCTCGTCGGGCGTGGCCTTGCGGAAGTCGGGTATCTGACAGGCTTCCCACAGACGGCGCACGCCGTCGGGCGATGTGGCAAGGCCTGTGATTTCGGCGTCGTTTGCACAAAGCCGCAGCGTGTTCAGATCAATCTGCGCACGCACGCGCGCAAGGCCGCGCTGGGTGGGGGTTGCCTCCAGACTTTCGATCAAGCCGCTGAGCGAATGGAACGCCAGCTTGGGATTGCGCCATTGGGCCAACTTGACCGGCTCGAAATGATGGTTCTCGATCTCTTCAACTGTTGATGCATCAATCTCGCGGGCATCGCCCGTCACGCCAAAGGTGCCGTCATCGCGATAGCGTCCCGCGCGGCCTGCGATCTGCGCCAGTTCCTGTGGGCGCAGGGCGCGCATGTGCTCGCCGTCAAACTTGTCGAGGCTGGCAAAGGCGACATGGTCCACATCCATGTTGAGGCCCATGCCGATGGCGTCGGTTGCGACCAGAAAGTCCACATCGCCGGACTGATAGAGCGCCACCTGCGCATTGCGCGTACGCGGCGAAAGCGCGCCCATCACCACGGCGGCGCCACCGCGCTGACGGCGGATCAGTTCGGCAATCGCATAAACATCATCAACCGAGAACGCGACAATCGCCGAGCGGCGCGGCAGGCGCGTGATCTTGCGGCTGCCGGCATAGGCCAGATCCGAAAGACGCTCGCGCGACATGAAACTGCATTCGGGCACCAGACGGCGGATGAGGCCGTGCATGGTGGATGCGCCCAGAAACAGCGTCTCATCCTCGCCGCGCGCATGCAGCAGGCGATCCGTAAACACGTGCCCGCGATCAGGATCGGCGCAGAGCTGGATTTCATCAATCGCCAGAAACGACGTCTTGATGTCGAGCGGCATGGACTCAACCGTTGCCACCCAGAAGCGCGGCGCGCGCGGCACGATGCGCTCTTCGCCGGTAATCAGCGCCACACTCTCAACACCCTTGCTGGCCGCGACCCGGTCATAGATTTCGCGCGCGAGAAGGCGCAGCGGCAGACCGATCATGCCGGTGGGATGCGCCAGCATGCGCTCCAGCGCGTAATGCGTCTTGCCGGTATTGGTGGGGCCAAGAACGGCCGTCACGCGGCCCTTCAAGGGCTCGGGCGGCAGATAGGTCGAATCCGGATGTGGGCTCATGGCGCGGACAATCGCCCCTTCGCCCGCGTGCGGCAAGTATTTACCTTTATTGACAGAAACGCCGCGTCACCTTGACTTGTGGCCGAACGGGATGGGAACGGATCAGGCCCGAATCACTGACCTTGTTAAATTCCAATTCCGTTCACGCCCAAGATGTTGTGCGGAAACTGCGCGCCTCCCCAAGCATGTTCACACATTAAGGAATGGCGCGGCGAAGCCGTTTTGCTTTTTGTGCGGCGCACTCCACAATCAACGAATCCCTCTCCGGGCCTTGGCTCCAGCACAGCACGACAGATCCATGACGACTGACCGACGCGACCAGTGGAAATCCCTCGCCGAAAAGGAAGTGAAGGGGTCCGTTGACCGCCTGACCTGGGCGACGCCCGAGGGCATTGCGGTCAAGCCGCTTTATACCGCCGCCGATCTTGAGGCGCTGGGCGATGTGGACACGATGCCTGGCCTTTTTCCCTTCACACGTGGCGTGCGCGCCACGATGTATGCGGGCAGGCCGTGGACGGTTCGTCAGTATGCGGGATTTTCCACCGCTGAAGAATCCAACCGCTTCTATCGCAAGAATCTGGAAGCAGGTCAGATGGGGCTTTCGGTTGCCTTCGATCTTGCCACCCATCGCGGCTATGACAGCGATCATCCGCGCGTAGCAGGCGACGTGGGCAAGGCGGGCGTTGCCATCGACAGCGTTGAGGACATGAAGATCCTTTTCGATGGCATCCCGCTCGACCGCATGAGCGTGTCGATGACGATGAATGGCGCCGTCATTCCCATTCTGGCGAATTTCATCGTGGCGGCGGAAGAGCAGGGCGTTCCGGCGGAAAAGCTCTCCGGCACGATCCAGAACGACATCNNGGCTATCACATGCACGAGGCAGGCGCGACGGCGGTGCAGGAACTGGCCTTCACACTGGCCGACGGCATCGAATATGTGCGCGCGGCGCTGGCCAAGGGGCTCGATGTCGATGTGTTTGCGCCGCGCCTCTCNNCGTCGGGCGTGTCGCTGACCGAGCAGGATCCTTACAACAATGTGGTGCGCACGGCGTTTGAGGCGATGGCGGCGGTGCTTGGCGGCACGCAGTCGCTCCACACCAATTCGTTTGATGAGGCAATTGCGCTGCCCACCGAAATGTCGGCCCGCATTGCGCGCAACACGCAGTTGATCCTTCAGCACGAAACCGGCGTGACGAAAGTGGCCGATCCGCNNCGTGATCGTGGGCGTCAACAAGTTCCAGCCTGCTGAAAAGACCGAGATTGATGTGCGCGACATCGACAACGACAAGGTCAAGGCGGCGCAGATCAACCGGCTGCAACAGGTCAAGGGTCAGCGCCATCAGGCCGGATGCGAGGCAGCGCTGTCGGCGCTGACGCGCGGCGCGAAGGGGAGCGACAATCTTCTCGCGCTGGCGGTTGAAGCAGCACGCGCACGTGCGACGGTTGGCGAAATTTCTGATGCGCTGGAGGCTGCCTTTGGCCGCCACCGCGCCGAAGTGCGCTCGATTGCCGGTGTCTA
>DEIC01000062.1:8850-9071 GCA_002352285.1 Alphaproteobacteria bacterium UBA2784
CTGTTCCAGACGCCGGAGGAAGTGGCGCGCGATGCGGTGGATGCCGATGTGCATGTGATCGGCGTTTCCAGCCAGGCGGCGGGTCACAAGACTTTGGTGCCGCTCCTCTCCAAGGCGCTGAAGGCGGCGGGCGCAGGCGATATTCTGATTGTGTGCGGCGGCGTGATCCCGGAGCAGGATTACGCGTTCCTGAAACAGGCGGGGGCGGCCGCCATATTCGG
>DEIC01000039.1 GCA_002352285.1 Alphaproteobacteria bacterium UBA2784
GGCATGCCGCTGGGCGTGAAGGTCACGCTGCGCCGCGAGCGCATGTATGAGTTCATCGACCGCCTGATCACCATGGCGCTGCCCCGCGTGCGCGACTTCCGCGGCCTGAACGGCAAGAGCTTTGATGGCCGGGGCAATTATTCGATGGGTCTCAAGGAGCACATCGTGTTCCCCGAGATCGACTTCGACAAAGTTGAGCAGGTGTGGGGCATGGACATCACCGTGTGCACATCCGCCAAATCCGACGACGAAGCCCGCGAGCTTCTGCGCGGCTTCCAGTTCCCGTTCATTTCCTGATACCGGGTCATCAAGAAGGACACGAAATGGCCAAGGTCAGTTCCATCGAGCGTAACAACAAGCGCAAGCGCATGACGGCGCAGTACGCCGAGAAGCGCAAGAAGCTCAAGGCAATCGCCGACAACGAGGCGCTGCCCATGGAGGAGCGCTTTGCCGCGCGCCTCAAGCTTGCGGCGCTTCCGCGCAATTCGTCAAAGGTGCGCATCCGCAACCGCTGCGAAGTGACGGGCCGCCCCCGCGCCTATTACCGCAAGCTCAAGATGTCGCGCATCTCGCTGCGTGATCTGGCCGCGATGGGTCAGATCCCCGGCATGGTCAAGTCGAGCTGGTAAGGGGAGGGCAGAGCCATGGCAATGACTGATCCCCTGGGCGACATGATCACCCGCATCCGCAATGCGCAGTCGCGCGGCATGTCGAAGGTTTCGACGCCGGCGTCGAACCTGCGCAAGCGCGTTCTCGATGTGCTGGCCTCGGAAGGTTACATCCGCGGCTATGCCGAGATCGAGCACGCTGGCGGCAAGAAGGAGTTCGAGATCGAACTCAAGTATTATGACGGCCGTCCGGTCATCCGCGAGATTTCGCGCGTGTCCAAGCCCGGCCGCCGCGTCTACACCGCTGTCAAGGACATCAAGCCTGTTCGCAATGGCCTTGGCATTACCATCATCTCGACCCCGCAGGGCGTCATGTCAGACACCGCCGCGCGCGACAAGAATGTCGGCGGCGAAGTGCTCTGCCAGGTGTTCTGAGGAAGCCGGGAAGGACTGGAGAGAAACATGTCCCGTATTGGCAAGAAACCGGTGGCGCTGCCCAAGGGCGTTACGGCCGACGTGAAGGGCCAGGACGTCAAGGTGAAGGGCCCCAAGGGCGAGCTGTCGTTCCGCCTGGTCGATGATGTGTCGGCTGCGGTTGAAGGCGGCAGCATTGTGGTCAAGGCCCGCGATACCTCGCAGCGCGCGCGCGCGATGTGGGGCATGTCGCGCACCCAGGTCGCCAACATGATCAAGGGCGTCTCGGAAGGCTATCGTGAAAACCTCGAGATAACCGGCGTCGGCTTCAAGGCGGCGGTGCAGGGCAAGAACCTGCAGCTGCAGCTTGGCTTCTCGCATGACGTGGTCTTCCCGATCCCGGCGGGCGTTGCCATCGTGTGCGAAAAGCCGACGATGATCGCCATCTCGGGCATCGACAAACAGCTGGTCGGCCAGACGGCCGCCAAGATCCGCGGCTGGCGCGAGCCGGAGCCCTATAAGGGCAAGGGCATCCGCTATGCGGGCGAACGCATCCTGCGCAAGGAAGGCAAGAAGAAGTAAGCGCCATGACCAAATCCGCAGAACTTTTCGAGCGCCGCAAGCGCCGCACGCGCTTCAAGCTGCGCCAGACCAGCGGCGGGCGTCCGCGCCTTTCGGTGTTCCGCTCGTCGCAGCACATCTATGCCCAGGTCATCGACGACCTGAAGGGCGTGACCGTTGCTTCGGCTTCGACGGTTGAAGAAGCCACGCGCAAGGAAGCGCGCGGCTCCAACAAGGATGCCGCCGTGCGCGTTGGCAAGCTGATTGCCGAGCGCGCCATCAAGGCTGGCATCAGCGACGTGGTGTTCGACCGCGGCGGTTATCTGTTCCACGGGCGCGTGAAGGCGCTCGCCGATGCGGCCCGCGAGGCCGGTCTCAAATTCTGACGAGGTAAAGCGTGGCCCGTGAACGCAACGAACGACCCGAGCGCGACAGCGATCTGACCGAGCGCCTGGTCCATATCAACCGCGTCGCCAAGGTGGTGAAGGGCGGCAAGCGCTTCGGCTTTGCTGCGCTCGTCATCGTCGGCGACCAGAAAGGCCGTGTCGGTTTCGGCCATGGCAAGGCGCGCGAAGTGCCGGAAGCCATGCGCAAGGCAACCGAAGCCGCCAAGCGCGCCATGGTGCGCATTCCGCTCAAGGAAGGCCGTACGATCCATCACGACGTGCGCGGCCATCACGGCGCGGGCAAGGTGATCCTGCGTCCGGCGCCGGTCGGCACCGGCATCATCGCGGGCGGTCCGATGCGCGCGGTGTTCGAGGCCCTTGGCCTGCACGACATTGTGGCCAAGTCGGTTGGCACGTCGAACGCCTATAATATGGTGCGCGCGACCTTCAATGCGCTGACCGAGGAGTCGTCGCCCCGCATGGTTGCGGCCAAGCGCGGCAAGAGCGTCGGCGAACTGATGGCGCGGCGCGGCCAGGCGGCTGAAGCCGCCGCCACCGAGTAAGAGGGAGACGCCCCATGGCGGCCAAGAAGATGATCCGGTTGCGTCAGGTCAAAAGCCCGATCCGCCGCGTGAAGGAGCAAGAGGCGACCTTGAAGGGTCTTGGCCTCAACAAGCTTCATCGCACCAGTGAAATTGAAGATTCGCCTGCCGTGCGCGGCATGATCCGCGCGGTCCAGCACCTGATCGTGGTGGAAGGCTGAGGCTTACGGGAAGACGAGGCTACGACATGAAGATCAACCAGCTTGCCCCCAGCGCGGGCTCTCACAAGCGCTCCAAGCGTCTTGGCCGCGGCCCGGGTTCGGGCAAGGGCAAGACCTCGGGCAAGGGCGTGAAGGGCCAGAAGGCGCGCGCCGGCGTGTCGATCCATGGCTTTGAAGGCGGCCAGATGCCGCTTCACATGCGCATGCCCAAGCGCGGCTTCAACAACATCTTCGCCCGTGACTTTGCGCAGGTGAACCTGAACCGCATTGAAGCCGCTGTGGCGGATGGCCGCCTGAAGGCTGACGGCGTGATCGGCGCGGATGCGCTGCGCGCAGCCGGCCTTGTGCGCGGCGGCAAAGACGGCATCCGCCTCCTTGCAAAAGGCGGCGTGAAGACCAAACTCAATCTGGAGGTGGCGGGTGCCTCGTCGGGCGCTGTGGAGGCCGTGAAGGCCGCCGGCGGTTCGGTGAAGGTGCTTGGCGTCAAGGCGAAGCCCAAGAACAAGGGCCGCCCCGACAAGCCGGGCAAGCGCCAGCTGCGCCGTCAGAAGTCTGTGGAACGCCGCACCGCGATGCGGGCTGCTTCCTGAGGCTTTACGGCTATCGGCGGCACAGGTGATCGTCACTTTCTGCCGGAACGTGGAGACATGACATGGCTTCGGCCGCAGAACAGCTTGCCGCAAACCTGAACTTCTCGGCCTTCTCGAAGGCAACCGAGCTCAAGCAGCGCATCTGGTTCACACTGGGTGCGCTGATCGTTTACCGGCTCGGCACCTATATCCCCATGCCGGGCATTGATGCCTCGGCGCTGCAGAGCTTTTTCGGCCAGCAGGGTTCGCTGTTCGACATGCTCAACATGCTGGCGGGCGGTGCGGTGGGGCGCATGGCGATCTTTGCGCTCAACATCATGCCTTATGTTACGGCGTCGATCATCGTGCAGTTGATGACGACGGTTTCGCCCACGCTCGAAAAACTCAAGAAAGAGGGCGAGCAGGGCCGCAAGCAGATCAATCAATATACGCGCTATGGCACGGTGATCCTGGCGGCCGTGCAGGGCTTTGGCATTGCGGTCGGCCTTGAATCATCCCCCGGCGTGGTTGCTGATCCCGGCCTTTTCTTCCGCATCTCCACTGTCATCACGTTGACGGGCGGCACCGTGTTCCTGATGTGGCTGGGCGAGCAGATCACCGCGCGCGGCATCGGCAATGGCATCTCGCTCATCATCTTTGCGGGTATTGTGGCCGAGCTTCCCGCTGCCCTGATCAATCTCTTCGATCAGGGTTCGCGCGGCGCCATTCCGTTCACGACGATCCTGCTTGTGCTCGTGCTCTTTGCGGCGATCATCGTTTTCATCGTGTTCATGGAGCGCGCCCAGCGCCGCCTTCTGGTGCAGTATCCCAAACGCCAGGTCGGCAACCGCATGGTGGGGGGCGAGGCCTCACATCTGCCGTTGAAGCTCAATATGGCGGGCGTCATTCCGCCGATCTTTGCGTCATCGCTTCTGGTGCTGCCGACAACGATCCTGCAGTTCAATGCGACCAGTGCGCCGGAGTGGCTGCAGACCGCTGCGACGTGGCTGCGCCATGGCGAGCCGCTCTATATGGGCCTCTATGCGGCTGGCATTCTTTTCTTCTGCTTCTTCTATACGGCGATCGTGTTCAATCCGGCGGATACGGCCGAAAACCTGCGCAAGCAGGGCGGGTTCATTCCCGGCTATCGCCCCGGCAAGCGCACCGCCGAATACATCGACTATGTGCTGACGCGCCTGACGGTGATTGGCGCGATTTACATCACGCTCGTCTGTCTGTTCCCCGAATTCCTGATTGCGGAATATGGCATCTCGTATCTTTTCGGCGGCACGTCGCTTCTGATCGCCGTCAGCGTGACGATGGATACCGTGGCGCAGATCCAGAGCCATTTGCTGGCGCATCAATATGAAGGCCTGATCCGCAAGTCGCGGCTGAAGGGTGCGCGCAGATGATGCTGATCTTCCTCGGCCCTCCGGGCGCGGGCAAAGGCACGCAGGCCAAGCGCATCGAAGAGCGCCACGGTCTTCGCCAGCTTTCGACCGGCGACATGCTGCGCGCGGCGCGGGCAGCGGGCACGAAGATCGGCCTTGAAGCCAAGGCGTTCATGGATCGTGGCGATCTGGTTCCGGATCGCGTGGTCATCGGCGCCGTTGAAGAGCGCATCCAGAATCCGGATTGTGCGCGCGGCGTGATCTTTGACGGTTTCCCCCGCAATGTGGCGCAGGCGGAAGCGCTTGATGCGATGCTGGCGCGTTTGGGCAAAAAGCTCGACGCTGTAATCCAGCTCAAAGTCGATGATGCCGTTCTGGTTGCGCGCCAGGCCAATCGCGTCAAGGAAACGCTGGCCGCAGGGCAGGCCGTGCGTGAAGACGACAAGCCGGAAGTGCTGGAGCACCGGCTGAAGGTCTATCACGGCCAGACAGCGCCACTGATCGCTTACTATCAGGGCCGCGGGCTATTGAGAGTCGTCGATGGCATGGCGGCGATTGATGCGGTCACAGCCTCGATTGAGGCGGCATTGCGCAAGTAACCCGTTGAAGGAACTTGCGAATTAAATATCCCGGACGGACGGGAAGATGAATTGACTGGCGCGAACGAATCCGTATAGTCCGCGCCTCTTTTGCCGGGCCCGCAATTTTGTTGCGAGCCCAACAGGCGGTTCCGCTGGGCCGCCGGGATCGCGCGTTCCCCATCCGCGCACCGGCCACCGGCGTGCCCGCATCAGACATCTGACGGGAGAAAAAGTCCGTGGCACGTATTGCAGGCGTCAACATTCCGACCGCCAAGCGGGTGCATATCGCGCTCCGCTACATTCATGGCATTGGCCCGACCAATGCGCGCGATATCTGCAAGAAGCTGGGTATCGAGGAAGCGCGTCGCGTCAATCAGCTGTCGGATGCTGAAGTCATCCAGATCCGCGACGTGATCGATCGCGAATATCTCGTGGAGGGCGATCTGCGCCGCGAGAATTCCATGAACATCAAGCGCCTGATGGATCTCGGCTGCTATCGCGGTCTTCGCCACCGCAAGAGCCTGCCGGTCCGCGGCCAGCGCACGCACACGAATGCGCGCACCCGCAAAGGCCCCGCCAAGCCGATCGCCGGCAAGAAGAAGTAATCACCCGCATTGCAAGGGGGCGCTTTTTGCGCCTGCACTGGAGTTTGAGCCATGGTCGAGAAAAAGGCCCGCGTCCGCAAAAAGGAACGCAAGAACATCACCTCGGGCGTTGCCCATGTGGTGGCGTCGTTCAACAACACGATGATCACGATCACTGATGCGCAGGGCAACACGGTTGCCTGGTCGTCGGCGGGCATGATGGGCTTCAAGGGTTCGCGCAAATCGACGCCCTATGCCGCGCAGGTTGCCGCTGAAGACGCCGGCAAGAAGGCTGCCGAGCATGGCGTGCGCATTCTTGAGGTTGAAGTGTCGGGCCCCGGCTCTGGCCGTGAATCGGCGCTGCGCGCATTGCAGGCTGCCGGCATGACCATCACGTCGATCCGCGACGTGACGCCCATTCCGCACAATGGCTGCCGTCCGCCCAAGCGCCGCCGCGTGTAACAGCAGCGCTTGATACCCCCCAATTCCTCTCCTTTCGGGAGACTTCCATGATCCAGGCCAATTGGCAGAATCTGATCAAGCCGAACAAGCTTCAGGTCGAAGCATCGGGTGACATGAAGCGCCGCGCCACCGTTGTCGCCGAACCGCTGGAGCGCGGCTTTGGCATGACGCTGGGCAATGCGCTGCGCCGCGTGCTGATGTCGTCGCTGCAGGGCGCCGCTGTCACGGCGATCCAGATTGACGGCGTGCTGCACGAGTTCTCGTCGATCCCGGGCGTGCGCGAAGACGTGACCGACATCGTGCTCAACGTGAAGAACCTTGCGCTGCGCATGCATGCCGATGGCACCAAGCGCATGACGCTGCGCGCCACCGGCCCCGGCGAAGTGCGCGCCAGCCAGATCACGCCTGTGGCCGATGTCGAGATCCTCAATCCCGATATGGTCATCTGCACGCTCGATCAGGGCGCGTCGATCCGCATCGAGTTCACGGTGGCGAACGGCAAGGGCTATGTGGCCGCCGACCGCAACCGCCCGGAGGACGCCCCCATCGGCCTCATTCCGGTGGACAGCCTGTTCTCGCCGGTCAAGCGTTGTTCGTATCGCGTGGAGAACACGCGCGAGGGCCAGATCCTCGACTACGACAAGCTGACGATGCAGGTGGAAACGAACGGCGCAATCACCGCGGAAACCGCTGTGGCGCTGGCGGCGCGCATCCTGCAGGACCAGCTGCAGACCTTCATCAACTTCGAAGAGCCGCGCGAGCAGAAGAAGGAAGAGACGAAGCCCGATCTCGCCTTCAACCCGGCGCTGCTCAAGAAGGTGGACGAGCTGGAGCTTTCCGTGCGCTCGGCCAACTGCCTGAAGAACGACAACATCGTCTANNTTCGGCCGCAAGTCGCTCAACGAGATCAAGGAAGTTCTCGCGCAGATGGGTCTGCATCTGGGCATGGAAGTGCCCGGCTGGCCGCCCGAGAACATCGAAGAGCTCGCGAAGCGTTACGAAGACCACTACTGAGTTAGCGAAGACTAAGAGAGCAGGAGAGGCGCCATGCGCCATGCCGTCAAAGGCCGGAAACTCGGCCGCACATCATCCCACCGCTCGGCGATGTTCGCCAACATGGCGGTCGCGCTCATCAAGCATGAGCAGATCCGCACGACGCTGCCCAAGGCGAAGGAGCTTCGCCCCTATGTGGAGCGCCTGGTGACGCTGGCCAAGCGTGGCAAGGGTTCGCTGCACTCGCGGCGCCTGCTTCTCGCCCGCATCAAGGACGAGAGCGCGGTCGAGAAGATCATCGCCACACTCGCCAAGCGCTATGAGGCCCGTGCGGGCGGCTATACGCGCGTGTTGAAAGCGGGCCACCGCTTTGGCGATGCGGCGCCGATGGCGTTCATCGAGTTTGTCGAGCGCGATGTCGCGGCTAAGGGCAAGGACAGCGGCCCGAAGCAGAATGCGGAAGTGGCTGAAGAAGCCCGCGCCTGATCTTTGCGATACCTGACGTTTCAGGGCCTCCGCCGCACGCGGGGGCCCTTTTTCTATGGTGAACGGCACGCGGCGGTCTCGACGCTGACCGGCCCGGTTGTGTTAGGATTTTCCCCTCAGGGGTTAGTGGCCAAAGGGTGTGCTTGGCCGTGTTGGGGCTGATCGTCTCTCTCATCATTGGCGCTGTGCTGCTCTCGGTCTGGTGGCTGACGGGCGGTATCGGGCGCTTGCATCCGCAGATGGGTGCTCCCGACACTGCGCCTCGCCCGCCGACAGTCCCCCGCTCGCGCCGGCAGATCGAGCTGTCCTTTGCGCCGGTGGTGCAGGCGGCGGCACCTGCCGTTGTCAATGTCTATGCGCGCAAGCGTGCGCGCTCCGGCAATGAAGAGCCGTTCTTCCACCGCTTTTTTGGAGAGCCGGGGCAGCGCGAGCAGAATGCGCTGGGGTCCGGCGTCATTGTGCGCGACGACGGCATCGTGGTCACAAACAATCACGTGATTGCCGGTGGTGATGAACTGATCGTCGTGATGGCCGACCGGCGCGAATATGAGGCCGAAGTCATTCTGGCTGACGAGCGCACCGATCTTGCCGTGCTGCGCATTGATCCCAAAGGTGCGCGGCTGCCGCATATTCCCTTCCGCGACAGCGATGCGCTGGCGGTGGGTGACATCGTGCTTGCCATCGGCAATCCCTTCGGCGTGGGACAGACGACGACCATGGGCATCGTCTCGGCGCTGGCCCGCACGCAGATCGGCATCTCGGACTATCAGTTCTTCATCCAGACCGACGCGGCCATCAATCCCGGCAATTCCGGCGGCGCATTGGTCACGATGGATGGCAGGCTGGCGGGCATCAATACGGCGATCTTTTCACGCACGGGTGGCTCGATCGGCATCGGCTTTGCCATTCCTTCCAACATGGTGCGCTTTGTGGTGGAGGGTGCGGTTGATGGCGGGCGTTTGCGGCGCGCCTGGCTGGGCGCGACGGCGCAAGCGGTCTCAACCGAGATGGCGGCCCAGCTGGGGCTGGAGCGGCCCATGGGCGTGCTGGTGCAGGAGGTCTATCCCGAAAGTCCGGCGGCGGCGGCGGGGCTGCAGAAGGGCGACGTAATCCTCTCGGTGGACGGCTTCGAGATTTTTGATCCGCAGGGCCTGCGCTTCCGCATCGCCACCAAGGGCGTGGGCAAGAGCGTTACGATTGTCTGGCAGCGCGATGGCGCACGCATGTCGGCAGCCACTTCGCTTTCAGGCCCGCCGGAAAATCCGCCACGCAACATCACCCATGTTGGCGGACACAATCCGCTGACCGGGGCTACGATTGCCAATCTCTCGCCCGCCTTTGCCGATGAGTTGCGCATTGATCTGACCGAGGGCGTTGTCGTGCTTTCGACGGACCGCGGCTCCCCCGCCAGCCGTCTGCGCATCCGGCCGGGCGACATTGTGGTGGAAGTCAACGGGCGGAAGGTTGAAAGTGTCGATCCGCTGATGGACCTTCTGGCCATGCGGGTGGATCGCTGGCGCATCGTGTTGCGCCGCGCGGGCCAGCTTTACTCCCTCGACGTGCGGAGCTGATGGCGCAATGGCCAATCTCTTTGAGGCCGCCGGCATGGATGCGGACGTTAACCGTCCGCTGGCCGACCGGCTCCGGCCACAGCGTCTCTCGGATGTCGCAGGGCAGGAGCATCTGACGGCGCCGGGCGCGCCGCTTTCCCGCATGATCGATACGGGGCGCATCGGCTCCATCATCCTGTGGGGGCCGCCGGGCACGGGCAAGACCACGCTGGCGCGGCTGATGGCGGGCGCTGGCAAATTGCATTTCGAGCAATTGTCGGCCGTGTTCTCTGGCGTGGCTGATCTGAAAAAATGCTTCGATGCGGCGCGGGCGCGGCGGCAGACGGGGCAGGGCACGCTGCTGTTCGTGGATGAAATCCACCGCTTCAACCGCAGCCAGCAGGATGCGTTCCTGCCGGTGATGGAAGACGGGACGATTACGCTGATCGGGGCGACGACCGAAAATCCTTCCTTCGCGCTCAATGCGGCGCTCTTGTCACGCGCCAAGGTGCTGGTGCTGCGGCGGCTGGATGATGCGGCGCTGGAAGTTCTGTTGCAGCGGGCGGAGGCTGCGACCGGCAAGGCACTCTCGTTGACCGCAGAGGCGCGGCAGGCGTTGCGCGCCATGGCCGATGGCGATGGTCGCTATCTGCTGACGCTGGCTGAAGAGGTGTTGGCGCTGTCGCCCGCGACACCGCTTGATGTTGCCGGGTTGGCGCAAACCATTCAGCGCCGTGCGGCGCATTACGACAAGGATCGGGAGGAGCATTACAATCTCATCTCTGCGCTCCACAAATCGGTACGCGGATCAGATGCAGATGCGGCGCTCTACTGGCTGGCGCGGATGCTGGCGGGTGGCGAGGATCCACTTTTCATCGCGCGCCGCATGGTGCGCATGGCGGTGGAAGATATCGGCCTTGCCGACCCCGAGGCGCTGCATCAGACGCTGGCCGCCAAAGACGCCTATGATTTCTTGGGCAGCCCGGAGGGGGAACTCGCTCTCGCTCAGGCAGCGATCTATCTCGCCACTGCGCCGAAATCGAATGCGGCCTATCTTGCGATGGGGGCGGCTTCCGCCAAGGCGCGCGAGACCGGCTCGCTGATGCCGCCGGCAACCATTCTCAATGCGCCCACGTCGCTGATGAAGTCGCTCGGCTATGGCAAGGACTATCAATACGATCCTGACACGCCGCACGGATTTTCCGGGCAGAACTATTTTCCCGATGGCATGGCGCGCGAGACATTCTATAACCCGCGCGATACGGGCTTTGAGCGCGAGGTGCGCAAGCGGCTCGACTATTGGGCGAAGCTGCGCCAGCGCATCGCGGCTGAACGGAACAAAGAATGATGATGTGGGCGGCAATCGGTGCGGGAGGCGCTGCAGGCGCCATGGCGCGTTATGCCATGGCGGGCGCCGTGACGCGTCTGATCGGCCCCAACTTTCCGTGGGGCACATTGGCCGTCAATGTGCTGGGCGGTCTGGTGATGGGCCTGCTTGTCGGCATCATGGCGGCCAAATGGTCGCCGAGTGCGGAGATTCGCGCGTTTCTGACGACCGGCCTGCTCGGCGGCTTTACAACCTTTTCGGCTTTCTCGCTTGAAGCGTGGCTGTTGATTGAGCGCCATGACTATGGGCTTGCCGCTCTTTACATCGCAGCTTCCGTGCTTCTTTCCATCGGTTCGCTGGCGCTGGGCCTTTATCTCGTGCGGGTGATGAGCGCATGAGCCGCGTGCAGACATTGAAGGTTGAGGCGGATGATGCGGGCTCGCGCCTTGACCGCTGGTTCAAGCGGCATTTTCCCGGCCTGAAACACGGCCAACTGGAAAAGCTGCTGCGCACGGGGCAGGTGCGCGTGGATGGCGCCCGCGCCGAAGCCTCAACGCGCGTTGAAAAGGGTCAGTCGATCCGCGTGCCGCCATTGCCTGAGAATGTGACCGAGCCTTCTGCGGAGAAGTCGCGGCCATCGCTCGACATCAAAGAGGGCGATGAGGCCTTCATCCAGAGCCTTGTGCTCTTCAAGGATGATGCGGTGATGGTCATCAACAAGCCGCACGGGCTGGCAACCCAAGGCGGCCCCGGCATCACGCGCCATCTCGACGGCATGCTGGATTTTCTGCGCTTTGGCAAGAAGCAGCGGCCGCGCCTTGTTCACCGGCTTGACCGCGACACCAGCGGCGTTCTGGTGCTGGCGCGCACTGTTCCTGCGGCCGCCGCTCTCGCCGAAGCGTTTCGCGCGCGTGAGACCCGCAAGGTCTATTGGGCACTGGTGGCGGGCGTTCCCAAGCCGCATCAGGGCACGATCAAGCTGGCGCTGGCGAAGGTGGCGCGTGGCCCCAACCGCACCGATGAGCATATGATTGCGGTCAAGCGCGGCGAGCCGCATTTCGACGAAGCCAAGCACGCGATCACGCATTACGCCTTGATGGGACGCGCGGCGAGCGAGTTGTCGTGGCTTGCGATGATGCCGGTGACGGGCCGTACGCATCAATTGCGCGCGCACGCGGCCGCCATCGGCACGCCGATCATGGGTGATCGCAAATATGGCGGCGATGCCTCCAAGCTGACAGGTGCAGCCGAAAACAAGCTGCATCTGCATGCGCGGCGGATCGTGATGAAGAACCCCTCGGGCGGCGTCATTGACGTCACTGCACCCCTGCCGCCGCATATGCGTCACACATGGTCGCTGTTCGGATTTGATGCGAACGACAAGCGCGATCCCTTCCGGGAGATGGATGAATGAGCAAAGCCACGCCCAAGCGCCCCGACTTCATCTGGAACTGGCGCGATATTCTGTCGCCCAAGCCGGTGCTGCATCCCTTCACCAAGGAGAAGATGGGGCGTATGGCTTCGTTTTCGGCGGTGTGCGAACTGATGCGGCTGGGCATTCATGTCGATGAGCTGGCGCCGGGCTGGCGCAGTTCCAACCCGCATGCCGAGCGCGACGAGGAAGAGTTCGTCTTTGTGCTGGAGGGCACGCCCGATCTCTGGAGTGACGGACACCTTTATCGCATGTCACCGGGCGATGCGGCGGGGTGGCCGGGCCGAAACGGGCAGGGTCATTGCCTCATCAACAATACGAATGAAAAGGTTGTGCTCGTCACCATCGGCGAGGCGTCGCGCTACAATTCAAAAATCCACTTCCCGATCAATCCCGAGATGGAGCCGTGGCTGAAGCGCGCGGGCAAGCTCTGGCTCGATGCACCCAAGCGCAAACTCGGTCCGCATGACGGGCTGTCCGACGCCATGCGCAAGAAGCCCGCGCCCAAGGGGTCGGTCAAGAACGCGCAACCATCCTGCGTCGTGCGCTGGCAGGATCACGAGCAGAAGGATGATGCGCATTATCCCAATGACGATGAGCTGCTTTCGATTGGTGCGCCGCTGGCCCGCATTCTGGGGCTGACGCGCATCGGCATCTGGCATGAACGGCTGCCGCCGGGCCGCCGCACCTCGTGGCCGCATGCCGAATATGACGAGGAAGAGTTCGTGTTCGTGATCGAAGGCAAGCCCGATGTGTGGCTTGATGGCGTGCTTCATCCGCTCCAGTCGGGCGATGGCGTGGGATTCCCGGACCGCACGGGCATCGCGCATACATTCCTCAACAATTCGGATGCGGATGTGCGCTTGCTGGTGGTGGGGGAGGCATCGCGCCAGCGGTCCAACTGTCATTACCCGCTGCATCCCAAGCGCAACGAGGAAATCGGCGAGCGGCACTGGAAGGACGTGCCGGGGCGCAAGCTGGGCGCGCATGACGGCAAGGCCAGGGCGGGCACGCGCAAATCGTGAGCGGCAAGCGCAAACTCAAACGCTTCTATACAAGCGTCTCGGTTGAAGCCGATGGCGCAGCCTTTGCCATCGCGCTTGACGGCAAGCGCGTGCGCACGCCGCAGAAGGCGGCGCTGATTTTGCCCTCGCGTGGGTTGGCTGAGGCCATTGCCGATGAATGGCAGGCGCAGGGTGAGAATATCGAGCCGCAGGAAATGCGGCTGACCGGACTTGCCAATGCCGCCATAGATCGCATTGGTGCTTCGCCCGGTCACTTCATCGCACAGCTGTGCCAATATCTGGGGCATGATCTCATCTGCTATCATGCGCCCTGGCCGCAGGTCCTGGCCGAGCGCCAAGCCAAAGGCTGGATGCCTTGGCTCGGCTGGCTCAAGATGCGTCACGGGATCAGTCTGCGTCATGGTGCCGGTGTTGAACCCATCGTGCAGGATCAAGCACAACTCGACCGCCTGCGCGAAGTGCTTGCACCGCTCACGCCGTTCGAACTGACGGGAACCTATGCGCTGGCTACCGCCCTGCAGTCCGTGACGCTGGCGCTTGGCGTGCTGGATTGCGCGCTGGCAGAGGAAGAGGCTTTCGCCCTGTCGCGGCTGGATGAGGCGCATCAGGCGCAGCAATGGGGCGAGGATGCAGAGGCCGTTGCGCGCGCTCATGCCATCAAGGCAGATGTCCTTGCGGCAAGCCGGTTCCTTGCCCTGTTGCGCTAGGCCAGACTGGCCTTTTGTTGCACTGCGAACCGGGTTATGCATTGTGACGCGAAGGTAACGGGCTAACGCCTTGGGCCAGCACGATTCCCGCTTGGCATTGGGGCATTTGGGCATTGGGGGCGGCTGCTTGCGGCAGCTGGCGACGGCATGAAAGACGTGTTGCGGGAGCTTGAACGCCGCCGGGCCGAGGCGCGGCTGGGCGGCGGGCAAAAGCGCATCGATGCGCAGCATGCGCGCGGCAAGCTGACCGCGCGTGAACGCATCGACCTGCTTCTGGATGAAGGCAGCTTTGAAGAGTTCGACATGTTTGTCGAACACCGCAACACCGATTTCGGCGCCGACAAGAACCGCATTCCCGGCGATGGCGTGGTGACGGGGTGGGGCACGATCAGCGGTCGCCTCGTCTATGTCTATGCCAAGGACTTTACTGTTTTCGGTGGATCGCTTTCCGAAACCCACGCTCAGAAGATCGTCAAAATACAGGAGCTGGCCCTGCGCATGGGCGCGCCGGTGATCGGGCTTCTGGATGCGGGTGGTGCGCGCATTCAGGAGGGTGTGGCCTCGCTGGCGGGCTATGGCGAGGTGTTCCAGCGCAATGTGCTGGCCTCGGGCGTCATTCCGCAGATCAGCGTCATCATGGGGCCGTGCGCAGGCGGCGACGTTTATTCGCCCGCGATGACTGACTTCATCTTCATGGTGCGCGATACGTCGTACATGTTCATCACCGGGCCGGACGTGGTGCGCACGGTGACGCAGGAAGTGGTGACACCGGAAGAACTTGGCGGCGCGAAGGTGCATACGTCGAAGTCGTCGGTCGCCGACGGCGCCTATGAGAATGACGTGATCGCGTTGCAGCAGATGCGGCGCTTCTTTGACTTCCTGCCGCTGAACAATCGCGCTCAGCCGCCGGAGCGCCCCAGCTTTGACAGCTATGAGCGTGACGAGCCGTCGCTTGATACGCTGGTGCCAGAAAACCCCAACAAGCCCTACGACATGAAGGAACTGATCCTGAAGGTCGTTGATGAGGGCGACTTCTTCGAGACGCAGGAAAACTTTGCCAGGAACATCATCACCGGCTTTGCCCGCATGGAGGGCAGCACGGTCGGCATTGTTGCCAATCAGCCGATGGTGCTGGCGGGTGTGCTCGACAATGATGCCAGCCGCAAGGCCGCGCGGTTTGTGCGCTTCTGCGACTGTTTCAACATTCCGATTGTCACGTTTGTTGACGTGCCGGGGTTCCTGCCGGGCGTGGCGCAGGAGCATACGGGCATCATCAAGCATGGCGCCAAGCTGCTCTTTGCCTTTACCGAGGCGACGGTGCCGAAAGTCACCGTCATCACGCGCAAGGCCTATGGCGGCGCCTATGACGTGATGGCGTCAAAGCACATGAGGGCCGACGTGAACTATGCCTGGCCAACCGCCCAGATCGCGGTGATGGGTGCGAAGGGCGCGGTCGAGATCATCTTCCGGCAGGATATTGGCGAACCGGAGAAGATCGCTGCGCGCACCAAGGAATATGAGGACCGCTTCCTCAACCCCTTCATCGCGGCGCAGCGCGGCTATATCGACGAGGTCATCATGCCGTCGCGCACGCGCTGGCGTGTGGCGCGAGCCCTGCGCATGCTCAAGAACAAGCAGGTCTCAAACCCCTGGAAGAAGCACGACAACATTCCGCTTTGATCGTTGCGTGTGTGTCCAACAATTTCGTGAAGGCCGTCTGAGGCATGTTCAAGAAAATCCTGATCGCCAATCGCGGTGAAATCGCCTGCCGGGTCATCAAGACCGCGCGGCGCATGGGCATCAAGACGGTTGCCGTCTATTCGGATGCGGATGCGGATGCGCTGCATGTCGAGATGGCGGATGAGGCCGTGCATCTGGGACCGCCGCCCGCCGCGCAGTCTTACCTGCTGGCCGACAAGATCGTGGAGGTCTGCAAGAAGACTGGCGCAGAGGCGGTGCATCCCGGCTACGGCTTCCTTTCCGAGCGCACGAGCTTTGCCGAGGCGCTGAAGGCAGCAGGTATTGTTTTCATCGGCCCCAATCCGCACGCGATTGCGGCGATGGGCGACAAGATTGAATCAAAGAAGCTGGCAGCCGCTGCCAAAGTGAATACGGTTCCCGGCTTCATTGGCGAGATCAAGGGTATCGATCACGCCATCGAGATTGCCAAGGGCATCGGCTATCCGGTGATGGTCAAGGCATCGGCGGGCGGTGGCGGCAAGGGCCTGCGCATCGTGTTTGATGCTGATGAAATGAAGCAGGCCGTGCAATCGGCGATGAATGAGGCGCGCGCATCATTCGGTGACGACCGCATCTTCATCGAGAAATTTGTCGATCAGCCGCGCCACATTGAAATCCAGGTGCTGGGCGACAAGCACGGCAACTGCATCTATCTGGCGGAGCGCGAATGCTCAATCCAGCGCCGCCATCAGAAGGTGATCGAGGAGGCGCCGTCGCCGTTTCTTGACGAGGCCACACGCAAGGCGATGGGCGAGCAGGCGGTGCAGCTGGCCAAGGCCGTTGGCTATGACAGCGCGGGCACGGTTGAGTTCATTGTCGATGGCAAGCGCAATTTCTACTTCCTTGAAATGAACACGCGCCTGCAGGTGGAGCATCCGGTGACAGAGCTCATCACCGGCATTGATCTTGTCGAGCAGATGATCCGCGTAGCCTATGGCGAGAAACTTGCCATTGCGCAGAAGGACGTGAAGCTCAATGGCTGGGCGGTTGAAAGCCGCATCTATGCCGAAGATCCCTACCGCAATTTCCTGCCGTCCATCGGCCGCCTTGTGCGCTATCGCCCGCCTGCAGAGGGCAAAGGTGCAGCAGGCACGATCCGCAATGACACAGGCGTGTATGAGGGCGGCGAAATCTCGATGTTCTATGATCCGATGATCGCCAAGCTGTGTACGCATGCGCCGACCCGCCTTGATGCGATCAAACTGCAGATCGAGGCGCTGGACCGCTTTTACATCGACGGCATCCAGCACAATGTGCCGTTCCTGGCCGCTGTGATGGAGAACAAACGTTTTCAGGATGGCCGCCTGACGACGGGCTTCATCAAGGAAGAGTTCCCGGACGGCTTTCATGGCATCGCGCTGCCGCATGCAGCGCTTGAAAAACTTGCGGCCGTTGCCGTCTTTGCGCATGCACGTGACAATGCGCGCGCGCGCCACGTCTCAGGCCGCACACATCCGGAAAGTTCCTATCCGGCAGACTGGGTGATTGTGGTTGATGGCAAGGAGCATCCGCTGACTGTTGCGTTCGAGAAAGAGGATGGGCCGGTTACGATCCAGTTCCGCGATGCGGAGAATGGCGGCAGCGGCTTTACCCACAGTTTTGTGGTTGAGAGTGACTGGGCGCCGGGTCAACCGGTCTTTGCCGGTCGCATCGGTGGCGAAAACTTCGTGGCGCAGGTGGCGCGCACACAAGGCGGCTTCCGGCTGCAACACCGTGGCGCCAGCGTAAATGTGGCCGTCTACTTCCCGCGTGAGGCGGCGCTGGCGCGGCTGATGCCCGAAAAACTTCCGCCGGATACGTCAAAGCAATTGCTGTGTCCGATGCCCGGACTTGTTGTCTCGATCAATGTGACCGAAGGGCAGGAGGTCAAAGCGGGCGAGACGCTCGCCGTTGTCGAGGCCATGAAGATGGAAAACGTGCTGCGGGCCGAACGCGACGCGACGGTGACGAAGATTGCCGCCAGGAAGGGCGACAGCCTTTCGGTCGACGCCATCATCATGGAGTTTGCCTGAAGCTCAGGGCGCGAGCAGGCCTTGCGCCTTCAGATAATCGAGCGCGCGCTCAAGCAGCGGGTCGCGGCCGGTGAGGTAGTCGGCAAAGCCCATGCTTGCGGCAATGTCCGGCTCCAGATCATCGACCGCTACAGGCGCAAAAATATCCGGCCAGTAACAGTCGAGCGGGTTTGTGCAGACGCGCGTCAGATCATGGCGCGCCACGGCATAGCGGACACAGATGCGCGAATTGGGCAGGCACATCGTGTTGCCCTCACCGTAGAAAATCAGACCCTCCGACGGCGGCTCGCCGATGGCGATGTAAGTGCTGCCCGCCGCCTGCTTGAGGTGGGCAAGGCCGATCATCGCATCACCACGCAACGCACCTGATTGCAGGGAAATGATGGGCGCGCCCGGTGCAATCAATGTCGGCAGGCGCGCGAGGAAAACGCGTGCAGGCTCTGTAATGCCGGTGGCAAAGCGCAGATCGACGATGATGAAGGGCGGCTTCTGCTTTGCCAGCTTTTCGCCCAGCGCATTCAGCGCCATGACGAACGTGGTTGTGTCCTGCGGCGTCAGGCGAAGATAGACGCCGGTAACGAGCGGCGCAGAGAATACGGGCAGTTGTGGTTCGTGCGCCCACAGCACGCCTTGCGGCAGCACGGGATTGAGTGTCCAGCCGGAAAGCGGCGGGCCAGCCAGAAGGCTCAAACCCGAAACATTGCCATCATCGGCATGCGGCGCGACGGCATCCACCCAGCGCGTCACCTCACCGGCGCCTGCATCGCTCAGCGTCAGCGAGAGGCCATCGCTCGAGCCCGACAGCTGCGCGGCCGCAAGAAGGTCGGGAGATTCCAGCATGCGTACAGCGTCGGCGCGGGCTGCGATGCCGCTGCCACTGACATATCGCATCAACTGGTTCAGCACGTCGGCGACGGGCCGGTCATTGATGCGCAAGAGGCGGCGACCCAGAAGATCTTCACGTCCGGCTTGCGCCTGCACCACGAACACGCCATCGGCAAAAAGCGCGAGGCGCACCGGCAAACGGTTGAAGCGCTGTGCGCGCACATTGATGTCGGCGCGGGTCTGGCTGTTGCCCGAGAGCGCTACAAACTCGGCCACGCCCAATTCAAACTCGGCGCGCGACATGCGGCCGGCGCGATCCTTGAGCACGTCCAGCAAGGCTTCGGCCCGCGCGCGCGTTTCAGCGGAGTAGCTTTCGTCGTAGGAGAGGAACAGCCGGAGCACGTGAATGTCCTGCGCCTGTGATTGCGCGAGGTCTTGCGGCGGCGGCAATTGGGCGGAGGGCGGGTTCGGGCGGAAACGTGCGTCGAGCGCAAGGCCCCACGCGCCCCACGCGATGGCGGCAAGCACGCCAGTCAGGATCACCAGACGCAACAGCCAGTTCAGAAAGCCCACAGCCATTCCCCGCTTATGAAGCTGCCATATCTGCGACCAGCGGCAGCTTCATGTCCCCCTCGAATGTCGGCCAAGCAAACACTTCCTCGAAGGCCGCGCGCAAGGCCACATCGGCGTCATACATGGTTACCGGGCGGCCGAGTGCGACGAGGCTGGTCACGCCATGCTCACGAATGCCGCACGGCACAATGCCGGTGAAGTGCGACAGATCCGGGTCCACATTGAAGCTGATGCCGTGATACGAGATGCCGCGCCGCACCCGGATGCCGATGGCGGCAATCTTGTCTTCGGAGGTGTGGCCCGCCACCCAGATGCCGATGCGGCCCTCGCGCCGTTCGCCCTTGACGTTGAAGGCGGCGAGCGCGGTGATCAGCCACTCTTCGAGATCATAGACAAAGCGGCGCAGATCCGGTGTTCCGCCGCCATGCCGGCGCGTGTCGAGCATGACATAGGCCACGCGCTGCCCTGGACCATGATAGGTGAACTGGCCACCGCGACCGGTACGATAGACGGGAAACCTGCCCGGATCGACAAGGTCGGCATCATTGGCAGACGTGCCCGCCGTATAGAGTGGCGGGTGCTCCAGAAGCCAAACGGTTTCAGGCGCCTTGCCAGACGCGATGTCTGCGACCCGCGCCTCCATGGTTGCGACGGCCTGGGGGTAGTCAACTCGGGTCCTGGTGACGGCCCAAAGGATGTTGGGGGTGCTGGTCATGGGGTTCATTTACCAGACATTAGGCATGTCCGCTTAGGGTTCCCGGGAGGCTTGGTGAAGGAGCGCGGGTTATCCATGTCAGCAGTCCAAAGCGTGAAGGTCGAGATTTCGGCGGTGATCGGCAAGTCGGTGATCCCGATGCACCAGCTTTTGCGCATGGGCCGCGGCGCCGTAGTTGAGCTTGATGCCAACCAGAACGACGAAGTCTGGCTGTTGGCAAACAACCGGCCTGTGGCGCGGGGTGAAATCCATATCGATGGCGAGAAAATCTCGATCTCGGTGACCCGGACGCTCCCCGCGTTTGAATAACGAGCTTGTGAGTGAAATAATTGGTCTTACAGTACATCTTGCATAAATAAATCTGCACGCGCATATTCCGGTGAAATCATCCCGGAATCCCGCCCGTGCTTCCTGTCAGTCTCGACCTCTCAAAACTGCCCGTTGCAGTGGCTGGAAACGGCCCGCAGACGCTTAAGCGTCTGGCTGCGCTGGATCAGGCGGCGGCTGGCAGGGTGACCGTCTATGCGCCTTCTCCGAGCCCGGAGTTGCGGGAGGCCGCTCGCGGGCGGATCGTGGCGCGATTGCCCAAGGAAGACGACATCTCCGGGTTCCGCGTCCTTTTCGTCGGCGACTTTTCCCCGGAAGAGGCGGAGGTGCTCGCAGCCCGGGCGCGGGCGCGTGGCGTTCTTGTCAATGTCGAAGACGTGCCGGCGCTTTGCGATTTTCACATGCCCTCCATTGTGCGCCGGGGCGATCTGCTGATCTCTGTTTCAACAGGCGGCAAGTCACCAGCGCTGGCGCAGGCGATCCGGGGCGACCTTGAAACGCGCTATGGCGAGGAATGGGCAGACCGGCTCTGCGTCATTGCAGATGCGCGCGCAGGCTGGAAGGCCGAGGGACTTGCGCTCAGCGAGATTGCGCGGCGCTCGCATGCGTTGATCGCCGCAAAAGGGTGGTTTGCATGAGCACGCCCGAACCCGCGCCGAGCATTGAAGCAGAGGAGGGCGCGGTTACGCTTGTGCGGCCACGGCTGCGTCCGCCACCGCCACCGCCGCCGCGCATCTTTGATCGCGATGAGACGCGCTTTGCCGATGCAGCGATGCTGGAGGAGCTGACGTCGTTGCGCGGCCAGTACGGACATTTGCGGGACGAAGCGCTGATTGAAGCGATGTCGCATCATGCATTCGCGGGCAGGGTTGCGGCGGTCTCGTCGTTTGGGGCGGAGTCGGTGGTGCTTTTGCACATGATGGCGAAGGTTGATCCGACGATCCCGGTCATCTTCCTCAACACCGGCAAGCTTTTTGGCGAGACGCTGCGCTATCGTGATCGCCTGCAGGATCAGCTGGGACTGACCGATATCCGTTCGTTGCGGCCACACCCGTTAGACGAGCGGCGCGATGATCCCGACGGCGATCTGTGGAGCCGCGATCCCGACAAATGCTGCAACTTCCGCAAGGTGCTGCCACTCAATGCTGCGATGGCGCCATTCCGCGCCGAACTGACGGGTCGCAAGCGGTTCCAGACAGCAACTCGCCAGAAGATGCAGGTGATCGAAATCGCTGCTGGACGTTTCAAGATCAATCCGCTGACCGATTGGGACATGGATGCGCTTGACGCTTACATGGAACGCCACCGGCTGCCGCGCCACCCGCTGGTGGCCGACGGTTTCCTGTCGATCGGATGCATGCCCTGCACCCAGCGGGTCAAGCCGGGGGAGGGGTATCGATCCGGCCGGTGGGCGGGTCTGGACAAGGACGAATGCGGCATCCACGACAATGTGGCGGGTGACGGCATCTGAGCTAACCCGCTCTTGATGAACAGAATTCCAGATGACTCGCGCCCCTTCACAAGGCAGTATCGATCTGTTACACGCAGCCCTCCCTCGCCGGGGCTTGCGGTCGTGGCGGAATGGTAGACGCACTAGCTTGAGGTGCTAGCGGGGCAACCCTTGGAAGTTCGAGTCTTCTCGACCGCACCANNGGCGGCCGCCTCTATGTGGCGGGTGGATCAGGCGTTGCCGATCCGCGCGCCGATTTCGAATCCATCGGCACAGGCGACGGATCCTGGGCGCCGGAGCTTTCGTTGCCGAAAGGCCTTCAGCAATTNNGTTGCGATTGGCGGCATCATCTATGTGTTTGGCGGACTGGGCAGTGATGCAGCCGATGTGTGGTCGTACGACATTGAAGCCGATCTGTGGACGGCTGAGGGACTTGGCAAATTGCCGTCGCCCCGCGCCTCGATGGCATCAGCGACAGATGGCACGCGAATCTTCCTCATTGGCGGGCAGGCTGTGGGCGGTGCGGCCTCCGCGCGCGTCGATGTCTATGATCCGCTGACGGGTGAGTGGTCACAATTCGCTGATCTGCCGCGCGCGCGTTCCGGCGCTGCGGCGGCCGTGATTGGCGGGACGCTGCATGTGGCTGGCGGCACGTCGGTGAAAGATATGGAAACCTATTCACGCCACGACGTTCTCAATCTTTCCGGTGGCGGCTGGCAAACAGCCGAACCNNNNTCGCTTCAGGGTATTTCCATGATCCCCAACAGACTGGCCGCCTTTGATTTCGGCCTTGGTGAAACTGCCGACATGATCCGCGACAGCGTGCGCGGGTTTGCGATGGCGGAGATTGCACCGCGCGCCGACGAGATCGACAAGACCAACACTTTCCCGCGCGACCTTTGGCCGAAGCTCGGNNTCCTATGGCGCGCATTCCAATCTGTGCGTGAACCAGTTGCGCCGCAACGGCACGGAAGAGCAGAAGCGCCGCTATTTGCCCAAGCTGCTTTCGGGTGCGCATGTCGGGGCGCTGGCGATGAGCGAGCCAGGCGCAGGCTCTGACGTTGTGGGCATGCGCACACGCGCAGAAAAGCGCGGTGACCGCTATGTCCTCAACGGGTCAAAATTCTGGATCACCAACGGACCTGATGCCGACATGGTGATTGTCTATGCAAAGACCGATCCGCAGGCAGGCCCGCGCGGCATCTCTGCTTTCATCGTCGAGAAGGGGATGAAGGG